>CAYNMI010000327.1:0-2865 GCA_964398095.1 uncultured Desulfobacca sp. | reverse complement strand
TGACGGGGCGCCTGAGCCTGAAGGAACTGGGGGCCCTCATCGCCAAGGCCCGTCTGTTTTTCGGCATGGACAGCGCCCCCATGCACCTGGCCGCAGCGGTGAACACCCCGGCGGTGGCGCTTTTCGGTCCCAGCGGCGTCTTCAACTGGGGACCTTGGGGCGAAGGCCACCTGGTGATTAAAAAGGACTGGGAGTGCCTGCCCTGCGGCCGGGACGGCTGTGAGGGCTCCAAGGTCAGCCGGTGTCTGGTGGAAATGGGGCCGGATGAGGTGATAGCAGCCATGACGCGCCACTTCGGCCAAATGAAGGCAGGGGAATAGGACTGTTTTCTGTTTTCTGTTTTCCGTTTTCCGTTTTCCGTTTTCCGTAAGGACCCAGAAACCCTTATGTATTACTGCGTTCGGCTCACTGCTTACTGCTCACTTCAATGAAGATCGCCCTTTTGCGACAGCGGGTCACGGCCCGGGGCGGGGCCGAGACCACCCTACACTATCTGGCCCGGGGCCTGGCCGCGGCCGGGCACGACGTGGTGGTGTACGGCATGGAGAAGCGGGCCGCGGCCCAGGCCGCGCTGGGGCCGGGCATCGCTTACGTGCGGGTGCCCGTGTGGGGCGGCAAGACCCTCCGGCTCCTCTCCTACGCCTGGAACAGCCGCCGCCTCCTCAAACGGGCCGGCCCCCGGCTGGCCTTCAGCCTGGACCGGGTGCCCGGATGCCAGGTCTACCGCGCCGGGGACGGCTGCCACCGGGAGTGGCTGGCCCGCCGGACCCCGTATCTTTCCAACCCGGCCCGGATTGCCCAGGGCTTCAACTCCTTTCACCGGGCGATGCTCTCTTTGGAGGAGCGGCTCTACACCGACCCGCAGCTGCGTTGGGTCATTGCCAACTCCCGGCAGGTGCGGGACGAAGTTATCCGGCACTATGACGTCGACCCGGCCCGGATCCGGGTGATTTATAACGGCCTGGACCGGGAGCGGTTTCATCCCCTGGAGGCTGAGGCCCGGGCCCAACTGCGCCGTGACCTGGGGACGCCCGGGGACCGGAAAATCTTGTTATTCGTGGGTTCTGGCTTTGTCCGGAAGGGCCTGGCTTATCTTTTCAGGGCTTTCGCAAGTCTAAAAGAGAAAGACAGTCTTTTGTGGGTGGTGGGCAAAGGGGATGTGACCACGTTCCAGGGGGCGGCTCGAGGTCTGGGAACGGCGGACCGGGTCAAATTCTGGGGGCCGGTCTCCGAGACCGCGCCGTTTTATCAGGCCGCCACGGTATTGGCCCTGCCCACCATCTATGACCCGTGCAGCAACGTGGTGCTGGAGGCTTTGGCCTGCGGCACCCCGGTGGTTACCACCGCGGTCAACGGCGCCGCGGAATTCCTCACGCCGGGGGAGAACGGCGCGGTTATTCCACAGCCGGATGATATTACCGGCCTGGCGGGGGCCCTGGCGGATTTTCTGGGGCGCAGCAGTGACCCCCAGGTGCGCCGGGCCGCGGCTGAGGCGGTAGCCAGCCTCAGTTGGGAAAGTACCCTAGCCCAAACCCTGGAGGTACTGGCGGAAGCGGCTTCTTGAGGGCGGCCGCTGCGGTTTTGGCGAATCTGAAAATCAGGTGACGACCTCACCAACTGCGGCTTGGCTCACTGCTCACTGCTCACTGCTTACTGCTTACGGATCACTGCTAACTGCTGATGGCTCTTATGCTTGCCCTGTATTTCGACGGACAACCGGCCCTTAAGGACCTGCCGCAACCCGTGGCCGGCCCCGGTGAGGTCTTGGTGCGGGTGCACCTGGCGGGCCTCTGCGGCACTGATCTCCAGGTGTTGCACGGCTACCACGGCTTTCAAGGGATCATGGGCCACGAATTCGTGGGTGAGGTGGCCGCGCCTGAGGATTCCCCCTGGCTGGGGCAACGGGTGGTGGGAGAGATCAATATCGGCTGCGGCGAGTGCGATTTCTGCCGCCGGGACCTGCCCCGGCACTGCCGGCGGCGGCGGGTCCTGGGCCTCAAAGACCACGACGGGGCCTTTGCCCATTATTTGACCCTGCCCGCGGCCAACCTCCATGCGGTGCCGCCCGAGGTTCCGGACCGCCTGGCGGTCTTCACCGAACCCCTGGCCGCGGCCCTCCGGGTCCTCGAAGCCGCACCCGTATCGCCCGGGGCCCGGGTCCTGGTGATCGGCGACGGCTCTCTGGGACTCCAGATCGCCTGGGTCCTGGCCCTGACCGGGGCCGAGGTCCACCTGGCGGGGCACCACCCGGAACACCTGGACCTGGCCCGGCCCCAGGGGATCGCTACGTTCCTGTCCGCGGACCTCCCCCCGGGAGACTACGAGATCGTGGTGGAAGCCAGCGGCAGCCCCTCGGGTCTGGAGCTGGCGCTCACCCGGGTCCGGCCCCTGGGCACGGTGGTCCTGAAGAGCACCTATGTGGGCCGCTACCCCCTGGACCCCGGGGCCCTGGTGGTCCCCGAGGTGCGGCTGGTGGGCTGCCGCTGCGGCCCTTTTGACGATGCCTTGCGCCTGCTCAAAGACGGCCAGGTGGATCCCCGGCCCCTTATTGCCCGGACCTTTCCCCTGTCCCTGGGGCTGGAGGCCCTGGCCTGGGCCCAGCGCCCCGGGGTGCTGAAGGTCCTGCTGGATTGCCGGGAGGGAGTTTAATACTATTTCGCCAACAAATGGGGGCATAGGCGTCTCGCCTGTGCCAGCGCAGCCCGTAAAGCCTGCGGCTACAAAAGATAGCTCTTTGCACGCAATTCGGCATAAACCGGCAGGGATTGCGGGTGAAGACACAGGTTTTTTCCCTTATGGCTGCGTCAGGAAAAATTGATATATTTAATATAGAAGATGGGTTATATCCCAACGCCGCAAATTTTT
>CAYNMI010000326.1:0-2883 GCA_964398095.1 uncultured Desulfobacca sp. | reverse complement strand
GCAGCCAATCCAGGTAGACCCCGAAAAACATGATCAGGAGCAGGGCCAGCCAGAACGTGGGCATGGCGAACCCGAAAAAGACGAACAGGGTGGTGGCCTGGTCGAACCAGGAGTGGGCGCGGTAGGCGGCCAGCACCCCGATGGGAATGGACACGGCCAGGATGATGATCAGGCTCATGAGGTTGAGCCCCAGGGTGATGCCGATGCGTTCCTTGATCTTGTTCCACACCGGCCGCCGGTCCGGGGAGAAGGAGCGCCCGAAGTCCAGGCGGGAGATGCGCGACAACCAGTCCCAATACTGCACCATCAGGGGTTTGTTCAGGCCGTAGAGCTCCCGCAGGCGCTTCTGGGCCTCCAGAGACGCCTTGGGATTGAGGGTGGTCTGCATGTCGGTGGGGGTGCCCGGGGCCAGGTGCATGACCAGGAAAGAGACCAGGGTGATCCCCAGGAGCATGGGGACCATCAGACCCAGACGTTTCAGGATATAGAGCCACATAAGGATTTTGCTTGAATGAATTCCGGCTCCCGCTGGCTTTAAATTAGCCTAATTGTGGCGCCGATGCAAGAGACCGCGTGCGCCGGGCCGGGGTGCAGTCATGCGGCGCCCCTCTGGCGGCAACCCCTCCCCGGAAAGCGCCGGCAGCCGCAAAAATGATTGACATCCCCCCTGGTAATGCGTTTAACATGGCATGGGGACCCACTAAGGGGATTTTTGCCCGGCTCTGGAAAATTCGGGAAAGGCCGGTCCACAACGTCAGGGATGGTGGAACATGGAAGGAAAGTTTGAATGGCTGCGGACCTCGCCGGCGCGCATCAAAACGGTGATCGAAGAGATCAGTTACGGCTCGGAGCCCAAGGTAAGTTTCTACGCCTTGCTGACTACAGCCTCCCTGATCGCCAGCTTCGGCCTCATCGCCAACAGCACTGCGGTCATTATCGGGGCCATGCTGGTGTCGCCGCTGATGACTCCCATCATCGGGATTTCCCTGGCGCTGGTGCGTGGGGATACGACTTTGCTGGGCCGGGCCATCCGGGCGGAAGCCCTGGGAGTGGTGCTGTCAGTAAGCATTGCCGCCATCCTGGGCCTGTTTCCCCTGGCTCTCCAGGTGACGCCTGAGATGTTGTCCCGGACCGAGCCCAATCTCATGGACCTGCTGGTGGCGGTTTTGGCGGGCTTTGCCGGCACCTACGCCCTCATCGACTCCCGCCTGTCCCCGGCCTTGCCGGGGGTCGCCATCGCCACCGCCATCGTGCCGCCCCTGGCCAATTCGGGGCTGTGTCTGGCCATGGGGGCCTATTTAGGCGCCTGGGGCTCGTTTCTGCTGTTTTTTGCCAATTTCCTGGCGATTCTTCTGGTATCTTCCGCCACCTTTATCGCCGCGGGCATGGCCCCCAAAATCCACTGGGCCGATCGCTGGGACCTGGCCCGGCGCTTTGGCATGGCCGGGGTGGGCTTTATCCTGGTGGCCGCCCTCCTTACCCATACCTTGGTGAAGATCGTCCGGGACCGCTACCTGAGCAATGCGGTCAAGACGGAAATCTCCGCAGCCTTTTCCCGGTTTCCCTCCACCTCCCTGGTAAGTACGATTCAACAGGAGTACCAGGATAAACTCTACGTCCTGGCCACGGTGCGCACCCCCAAGGTCATCGACCCCAATCAGGTCAAGGTCATTCAAGACAACCTCAGCCGGCGGTTGGACACCCCCACGGAATTAATTGTCCGGGCCATATTGGCCAAAGACGTCAGCGCCACCGGCTCCACCAGCCAGGTCACCGCCCAGAACCTGGACGGCTTTTTCCTGGGCGGCAAGCTGTCGCCGGACGTCCTGAAGGTCCAGGAGGCCGAACAGGTCTTGCGGGAGATCCTGGCCTCCCGGCCCGAACTCCACCTGGCGGAGGTGGATTTGCTCCATTTTCCCCGGGGTCCGGTGATCCTGGCCACCATCCAGGGGTCCCGGGTGCTGATTCCCACCGAGGTCCGGGAATTTGAAAAGGCTATTCAGACTCGCCTTAATGATCCCAATCTGCACCTGCTGACCCGTAACCTGACCACGGTGGACGTGGACGCTCAGGGACACATCCTCTCTGGCTGGGCCCATTTCGGGTCCCAGTCGCCCGAGGAACTGGCCTTGCAGAAACGCACCGAGGCCGCGGTGCAGGAGGAGTTCAAGGAAAATACCTCCTTGTTTGTCACCAACGTGGATGCCATCCGCAAGGATGATGCCTGGTCGGTGCGGGTGGAGGCGGTGGGCTCCCGGCCGATCTCCCCCAGAGAACTGCATAGGATGGAACGAGCGGTCTCTGACCGGCTCAAGAAGCCCACCGAGATTTTTCTCTGGTTTCGGGCCGAGGTCATGGTCACCGACGATGGCTACTCTTCGGTGGAGGAATTTACCCGGAAGCGCTTGGCGAAGCCGGGGGGGGCGGCCGGGACGGACCAGACGCCAAGTCAGGCCGAGGCGGATTAAAGGCCCGGGGTATTGCCCCGGTCAACGAAAAACCCAGGGGGCCGGATGGCGCCACCCCGCTCCGGGCGTCTCCACGAGGCCCTTGCCTCCTGGACCCCGTCCTTACAACCCGGGCCGCGGCAACTTAACTATTTCATTGACAGTTGGCGCCTCAGATATTACTAAATAGAATGATCATTATGGCTCTTGCCGGGTCCGGCAGGGGCCGGACGGCTTCCCGCCGCGCCCCGGCCTATATGGCGCCGGGGCCGCCGCTGGGCCGGATTGGCGTCAGTCCTGGACCTCAGTTATAGTGGAGCGTTTCATAATTAGCTGGACTTAAAATCAGGATGGAGGCGCGGATTTGGCAGTTTAAGTCCCCCTTTTCTAAAGGGGGATTTAGGGGGATTTTAAGGGTTTACCAAAATCCCCCCTG
>CAYNMI010000325.1:0-2893 GCA_964398095.1 uncultured Desulfobacca sp. | reverse complement strand
AAAGAGTTTTCTTCAGCCCATTGCCCCTATCGGTATGACTTTGGCCCCTGACTTGATTCCGTCCAGGTAGTCGGCCCAGGCCTGCATCATCTTCTTCCGTTCCGGCATAAATTCGGCATGGTTGTATGCCGCGCGCACGCTGTTTCTTTCGGCATGGGCTAATTGTCGCTCGAGGGCGTCCCGGTTCCAACCTTGTTCATTTAACAAAGTGCTGGCCATGCTCCGGAAACCATGGCCGCTCACCTCCTCCTTGGCATACCCCAGTCGCCGCTCCCTTGACTATAGTTTGTTTTGGAGTCCAGGTTCGTTACCTTGCAGCTTGGATTTCGCTTTTGCCCATTTACCCACAGGAGCAGGCGGTAAACGGTACGTCGAGAAAGGCCCAGAAATGCCGCCACTTCATCAGGCCGATAAAATCTCTTAACCGGCAGCATTAGTACACTTCCTTAAGTCTTTCCTTTACCGAACTCTCCAGAATCCTGACTGTCCCTCCGGTAATATTCACACCCCGCAGCTTCCCTTCCCAAAACCACCGATACACAGTTGAGAGAGACACCGCCAGGCGCTGTGCTACCTCTATCGGTCGCACCAGTCTTTCCTGGTTCATATTTGTCTCCAAGGATAATAGGCTCGTGGCTGGTTGGGTGTGTCCGGGCCAGGGCTGTTCAAAGGAATAGGACCGATGAACTCGTTGGTCAGGGTGCAGGCCTCGTCGGCTGCCTGCTGACTAGTATAGATTCCCAAAGGTAGCCTAAGGTTATCAGTACCTGAAACGAGCTGCCCTTACCCAAACTTCATTCAAGCTCATGGTTACAACGAGATTATTCACTCTTAGCCTTCCGTCTTGGCACCAGCCGGAGTCTCAGAAGCAGATGCCAAAACTTGCTCCACGGCTCCCAGAATGGCTTGAGGGCCGCTTTTCTGGACTCCAGCTCGCAGAGCAGCAAAACCGCCTCCTGTCAGGAGCCCCATGACTATCGTGGTGAGAGATACCCATAGAACTTAGCCACAGAGGCAGCTACCAGACCAGGTCCACTGCGCAGATAAAGGTCTTCCAGCCGGATAAGGTGATTGACGGAATGGTGACGACTTTGAAGATCTCGCTGGTCCAGGAGCCATCTCAAAAGAAAATCCTGTGTGAGACTTGTGTGAGAAAATGCATCCAAAATATGCCAAGCAATGAAAAATTGACCGAAATGTGGAATTAATAAACCCTACTAAATCAATAAATTGCCAAAAAATGAGGAGATTGTGAAGCTCGTCGGGTTTGATTCGTAATCAGTGGGTTGAGGGTTTATATCCCCTGACGGCTGCGATGAAATAGTTAATATTATAATGGGTTGGCAATCGATGGGTTGCTAACCCTATTCATTTTTATGCCCATGGCGACCATTCTGTGTCCATGCCTATAGCCCCCGACTAAAGGGGCCGGGGTGGTTATGGCAATGTGTTTTTGTGAAATAAGTGGGTTAGGAGAATGAGAAATTTCTAAAACCACAATATATTGTATTGACAACCATCTAATATACGTATATATGGATAATAACAAGGAGTCAAGAAACTATAGACTTAAATTACGGCGTGAAGCCCCTGCTGCTGGTCTATTGCAGCTTTTTATCAGGTTCCCTAGAAAATGGCATAATAGAACAAGGAGGAAGTCATGATTAGCGAACTCAGAGCTAAATATAACCAAATTCTTGAAAACCTTGCTGCTAAGGAATTAGATATTCCCCCTAGTAAATACCAGCAGGCCGTTCAGCGATATTCTTCCGTTGGAAAATGGCTTTCAGAATGTCACTATGAAGGATGCGAGGAAGAACCTCAAATTTATCCGCAAGGTTCATTCCGCCTGGGAACCGTGGTCCGGCCGGTAATGAACGGAAAAGAGTCAGATTACGATATTGATTTAGTATGCGAGCTTCAGAAATCCAAGGCCTCCACTAAACCCGACAAGGTGAAAGGCGATATTGGGGACCGCCTGAGGGATAATAAAACCTACAGCAAAATGCTTGAAAAGGAGGGGCGCCGATGTTGGACGTTGAACTATGCTGAAGAGGACGGGGTAGGGTTTCATATTGATGTCTTACCTTCGATTCCGGAAGATACTGAAACCAAAATAAAACTCCAGGGAGCAGGGGTTCCTCTTGACTTGGCAGAGGGGTCTATTGCGATAACTCATAAAGATGAAAAGAGTCTCTATTCTTGGTTAGGGAGTAACCCCAAGGGGTATGGCGAATGGTTTGATCGTGTGAACAAGCCAATGTTTAATAATGTCTCTGCCCTGCAAAAACAACAAATTTTCGAAAGCAACTATGGAATATTTGAAAAGGTAGATGCTGTTCCTGACCAACTTGTTAGGACGCCATTACAAAGAGCTATTCAAATCCTTAAGCGCCATCGTGATATGCGATTTGCAGGCGCCAGGGAAGAGGACGCCAAGCCTATTTCGATGATCATTACCACGCTTGCGGCGCGGTTATATGAGAACGAAGCAGATGTTTACTCAACACTGAAAAATATCGTTGAAAAGCTTGCAGCTCATGCAAATCTCTTAACTCCGGGTTTTCGCCTTGAAGAAAAGTTGGCCAGCCGTAGGATCATTTTGAAGGAGGGCAATAAATGGAAAATTTTCAATCCTGTAAACCCCTTCGAAAACTTCGCTGACCGTTGGCACGAGGAAAACGACCGCAGGGCGAAGGCATTTTTTAAGTGGGTGTCCTGGGTTCAAGGGGACTTAGTTGAAATCTTAGCCAAGGCAAATATGAATATAATTACCGAATCACTATCAAAGGTGTTTGGAGAAGGCGCGATAACCAAAGCTTCCTCAGGGGTTGTATCATCCGCACCGACAATATTGGTATCGGGCCGTCACGAACCACCTCACGTGGAGATA
>CAYNMI010000324.1:0-2907 GCA_964398095.1 uncultured Desulfobacca sp. | reverse complement strand
TATCTGGCCGGGATCATCGGCGGCCTGACCGCCTTGCCGGTGTGGGAGATGCTCAAGAAGGTCATTGCCAAAAAATAGGACGCCGGGAATCTCCGCAGATACATCGCCCCTATGATCTGAGGCCCGAGGCATTTTATCCGGGACAGGAGTGATTTGCTCCATGGGTCCATCCCCCCTTGACCCCCCTCCTAACTTAAAATTTGGTACAATTACCGCGGGCAGGTCATGACCACGAAGCCTTCTTGGAGGTTAGTATGAGTATCCGCACCTATCTTATTCTTTCATATCAATGGGCGTTAACTGCTATTTACTTACGTTGTTATGTATAACTCTAAAGCGCTTCTCTCCTGAAGGCGGTCATCGCCTATGCCAATCGCAATAAATAAGACAATCCGCAATCAACGCCGGGAATAATCGGGTTTGGCCGCATGAAGGGCAAGAGGACAATTAAGCAGTGGGTGAAATCCATAAAAGAGGATTGCCTGGCGGTATTGAATGAGCCACTCCATGAGCGAATCTATATTTATGGTAGATTTTTGTTCGTGTTTATCTCACTTTTGGGAGGCTATCAATACCTGCTGTACGGCGGTTATTGGATAATCGCCGGCCTGCTTACGAAACCGGGTTTAACCGACCTGATGGGCAAGCCTCTGGGTTCGGATTTCGTGGCGTTTTATGCCGCCTCCAAGTTGGCCCTGCTTGGCGATCCGGCCGGAATTTACGCAATTGCCAAGATCCACGTCCTGGAGAAATTGGTGATCGGGGCTGACGTTGGCTTGCGTCCCTGGCACTATCCGCCATCGTTTTTGGTCATGGTTCTGCCTCTCTCGCTCCTGCCCTATGGGATTTCATTCGGCCTCTGGATTTTTTCGACATTATGCGGCTATCTGTGGATTGTGCGGCGCATATATCCGCATCGTCTGACACCCTGGATGTTTTTGGCTTTCCCCCCGGCGCTGCATAATTTCTTCTATGGGCAGAATGGTTTTTTATCAACCATATTTTTGGGCGGAGGTTTACTGTTGTTAGACTCCCGCCCTTTTCTGGGAGGATTATTATTAGGGGTACTGAGCTATAAACCGCAACTGGCGATTTTAATACCGGTAGCGCTTGTGGCCGGGCGCTACTGGCGAGCCTTGATTGGCGCGGCAGTAAGCAGTATCAGTTTAGCTCTTATCAGCCTCATAGTATTTGGTATGGCGACGTGGAGGGCCTTCTTACATAACATTCCCTATGCCACAGAGGTGCTGAAGCATCATAGTGAATATTGGAGTAAGATGCCGACCATATTTGCCGGGGCGCGGTTGATGGGGGCCGGATTGCCGTTGACAGAAGTTTTGCAAGTGGCCGTAGCCCTGGCAGCAATGGGGGTGGCGGCCTGGATATGGTGGCGGCGGGAATCATTAACCTGGCGAGCTGCAAGTCTGACGTTAGCCATTTTCTTAGCGGCGCCGTTTGCCTTTGAATATGATTTGGTATTAATTGCCCTGGCCTTTGCGTGGTTAGGGTGGGAGGAGGTGTCAACGGGGAGACGGGCGGGACAGGTAATTCTGGCCGCTTGCTGGCTCGCCAGCTATTTGTCGATATGGGTTCCGGGGGTGCAGTTAAGCATAGTTTATTTGCTGGTAATGTTTGGTTTGGTGATTTATCGCTCTCTACCGGCCAGGTGTAATGACATCCAAGGTTAACATACGTTATATAGGAAACCCGACTTTGAACGGCAGGCTTTCTGGTCGGTAGCAGGGCAGGCTAAAGCCTGCGGCCACATTTTTTCTCATGGATGTTTTCCCCTATTGTCATTACAGATAGGCCTTTTCCGGCAGGTTAATTATTGGCCGTCTTGGTGAGATTTAAGGCGCTAGGGAGGCAATGACGGTCAGGCTAAATCTTCTAGGGAATGCCCACAGTTTCTTCCTTGATAACCGGTGCTCCATTCATCCAAATCCCCCCTCTCCAGCCCCCCTTGGTCAAAGGAGGGGACCTGGTAAATTCCTTTTGAAAGTCCCCTTTTTGAAAAAGGGGGATTTAGGGAAATTTAAAGACCAGGTATCAGAATGGATTTTTGGCAAATGAAAGAGACGTGAAATGGTGGGCCGTGCCCACCCTACATTGACGGCAGAAATATCTCAGCCGTTTCCGCAGTTAAGGCGGGACTGGGGGAAGCCCGGGGGCGGTGCCCAAGCAGAGCTTGGGCGGAAAATGGCGTTCCCAAGCTCAGCTTGGGGACGAGATTTAAGAAAGTCAGTGATCTTAAGTTGATGAAAATACGAAATTCTTCGCTGCGCTCAGGATGACAAATGGGCGCAAAAGGAGATTTTGAAATAGCTTCCAGAGAAAATACGCAACGGCCCCAGCCGCCTAAATTTATTCTGGGGCAGCAGCCGTAAGCCGGCCGGTGCGCCAGGCATAGAAGAAGTAGACCGCCAGGCCCAGGATAAGCCAAATAAACAGCCGCAGCCAGGAGCCGGCGGGCATGGAGAGCATCAGGGCCAGGCAGACCAGGGCGCCGGCCGGGGCGATGAGTCGGCCCGCGGGGCAGCGGAAGGGCCGGGGCAGGCTCGGGTGGGTGAGCCGCAGCACCAGCGTCCCCAGGCAGACCAGGAAGAAGGCGAAGAGGGTGCCGATGTTGCAGAGGAAGGCCAGCTTGTCGATGGGGGTGAGGGAGGCCACCAGGGCCACGGCCGCGCCGCACAGGAGGGTCATGCGGTGGGGGGTGTGGTAGCGGGGATGGAGGGCCGCCACCGCGGGGGGCAGGAGGCCGTCCCGGGCCATGGCGAAGAGCACCCGGGGTTGGGCCAGGAGGAGCATATAGAGGACGCTGGTGATGCCGATGATGGCCCCGAGCCCCACCAGGTCCGCGGCCCAGGGCAGGCCCACTTGGCGGAAGACCGTGGAAAAGGGGGCGTC
>CAYNMI010000323.1:0-2921 GCA_964398095.1 uncultured Desulfobacca sp. | reverse complement strand
TTATAGGGCGGCCTGTGGCCGCCATGATCGGCGCGTAAGACGCGCCCTACGGCTGGACAGCCGGGGGCGGCTGTCCTACATAATAACTTTTCAGGCTTTACGGGTGGGCCATGGGCCCATGAGAAACTTCCTAGAATTAAATGCAGGTTGGGCCCCCGGGGGCCTAATCCTTGCCGCTATGCTTGCGCTCGTCAATGTCTCCGGGGTACATCACGGCTTCGTGACCCCGTTCCCGGGTGCGGATGCGGATGGCGGTCTCCACCGGGTAGACGAAAATGAGGCCGTCGCCGGCTTCGCCGGTGGAGGCGGCGTTGAGGATAGTCTCGATGGTCTCTTCCAGGTTGTGCTCGCTCAAGATAATATTGACCTGCAGCTTGGTGAGCATGTCAACCTGGTAACTGCCGGAGCGGCCCGCCAGGGTGATGCCCCCCTGGCGGCCGTGGCCGCGGATTTCAAAGACGTTCAGGCCAACGATGCCGATCTCCCGGAGGGCCTCCTTGACATCGGCGAACTTGTCTTCCCGAATGATGGCTTCGATTTTCTTTAGCATGGCGTTAGTCCTCTATGATTGATCACTTTACGAATATCCGGCTTCCCCGCCTCTCACGACCGGGGTAAAAAGGCGAAAAGGTAAAAAGGGAAAAGCCGGAGGGTTTCCTCCTTTTGGCCCTTTTACCTTTTTCCCTTTTCCCCCAAGCTGGTTATGAGTAAGCCCGTTCGCCGTGGGCGCTGATGTCCAGGCCCACCTCTTCTTCCATGCTGGTGACCCGGAGGCCGATGCTCATATCCAGGACCTTGGCTATCACAAAGGTGACCCCAAAGGTGAAGGCCATGGTGACAATTACGGCCAGGAACTGGATGGCCAGTTGCTTGGGATTGCCGTAGAACAGGCCGTTGCTGCCGGCGCTATTCACTTCCACGGTGGCAAAGAGGCCGGTGGCGATCATGCCCCAGGTGCTGGCCATGCCGTGACAGGCCCAGACGTCCATGGACTCATCCAGGTTGCGGTTTTGGCGGAAGCGGATGGCATAGTAGCACAGGACCGCGGCCACGACGCCGATGATGATGGCCGCCATGGGGGTGACGAACCCGGAAGCCGGGGTGACCGCGGCCAGGCCCACCACCATGCCGGTGGCGATGCCCAGGGTGCTGGGGCGGCCGTCCAGCCAGCTCAGGAGCATCCAGACCAGGCCGGCGGCGGCTGCGGAAGAGTTGGTGGTCAGGAGGGCGTTGACCGCGACGCCGTTGGCCGCCAGGGCGCTGCCGGAATTAAACCCGAACCACCCCACCCAGAGGAGGCCGGCTCCCAGGACCGTGAGGGGGATGTTGTTGGGTTCCATGGGGATTTTGCCGAAGCCTTTGCGGGGGCCGATGACCAGGGCGAAGGCCAGGGCGGAGTAGCCCGCGGCGATGTGGACCACGGTGCCGCCGGCGAAATCGAGGGTCCCCAGGGCCCCCAGCCAGCCGCCGTGGCCCCAGACCCAATGAGCCAGGGGATCGTACACCAGGGTCATCCAGATGAGGCTGAAGATCAGGAAGGATTTAAAGCGCACGCGTTCCACAAAGGCGCCGGTGATCAGGGCCGGGGTGATCACCGCGAACATCATCTGGAAGGCGGCGAAGAGCCCCTGGGGGATGGTTTTGCCATAATGCGGGTTGGGCAAGGCCCCCACCCCGCTCAGCCCCAAGTAGTTGAGGCCCCCGATCAGACCGCCGATATCGGTCCCAAAGGCCAGGGAATAACCGTACAGGACCCATTGGACCCCGGCCAGGGCCATGAAGACGTAGCTCAGGGTCAGGGTGGACAGCAGGTTTTTGCGGCGCACCATGCCGCCGTAAAACAGGGCCAGGGCCGGGGTCATCATGAGGACCAGAGCGCAACTCGCCAGCACCCAGGCGGTATCACCAGAGTTCAGGGCTCCTCCCATGCCAGTACTCCTTCATAAATGTAATAAGGCGCTTCATTAATGTATACATGCTAAAAAAGGGCAGAAATAGGCTGTGGGGAGGTTTGTCCTCCCCCCAGCCTAACTGATTAAGTTGATGATCTCGGTAGTTTCGCCTTACGCGGCGCGGCGGCGCTTACAGAATCGGCAGATAACGCTCGACCTCGAAGTCGCTCACGTGCATCCGGAAAGCGTCCCACTCGATCTTTTTGTTTTCCAGGAACTTGTTGAAGATGTGGTCGCCCAGGGCTTCTTTGACCACGGCGCTCTTTTCCACTTCGGCCACGGCCTCGGCGAGGCTGCCGGGCAGCTCCTTGATCTCCAGCTTATCCCGGTCGGCCTGGGACAGGTGGTAGATGTCCATTTCCACCGGTTCCGGCAGCACATACTTGCCTTCGATCCCCTTGAGACCGGCGGCCAGCATCACGGCAAAGGCCAGGTAGGGGTTGCAGGCCGGATCGGGGGCGCGGTATTCGCAGCGGGTGGCGGCTTCTTTGCCGGGCTTGTACATGGGCACCCGGACCAGGGCGGAGCGGTTCCGCCGGGACCAGGCGACGTAAACCGGGGCTTCGTAGCCGGGGACCAAGCGCTTGTAGGAGTTGACCCACTGGCTGCAGATGCCGGTGATCTCCCGGGCGTGTTTCAGGAGGCCGGCGATGTAGCTCTTGCCGGTGGCCGACAGGTTATACTGGTCGTTGGCGTCATATAAGGCGTTTTTGCTGCCCGAAAATATGGACTGGTGGGTGTGCATGCCGCTGCCGTTGATCCCGAAGATGGGTTTGGGCATAAAGGTGGCATAGACCCCGTTGACCATGGCGATGGCCTTCACCGTGGCCTTCAAGGTCATGGTCTTGTCGGCCATTTTCAGGGCTTCGTCATAGCGCATGTCGATTTCGTGCTGGGAAGCCGCCACTTCGTGGTGGCTGTACTCGATGCGCACCCCCATGCTCTCCAGGCCGAAGATGGTGTGGCGCC
>CAYNMI010000322.1:0-2941 GCA_964398095.1 uncultured Desulfobacca sp. | reverse complement strand
GGTCCGCGGCCCAGGGCAGGCCCACTTGGCGGAAGACCGTGGAAAAGGGGGCGTCGGGGTTGATGCGGGTGTAAGACACCATGCCCACCAGCACCAGGGCTGCGGCCAGGTAGATGAGGCTGCACAGGGTGAGGGAGCCGATGATGCCGAAGGGGACGTCCCGGTCCGGGTGGAGCGACTCCTCTGCGGTGATGGCCACGACGTCGAAGCCGAGAAAGGCGAAAAACACCAGGGAGGCGGCCTGGATGATGCTGCCGGCGCCGTGGGGGGCCAGGGGCAGCCAGTTATGGGGCCTGACGAACCAAACCCCCAGGGCCAGGATGAAGGCGATGACCGCCAGCTTGACGATGACCAGGCCCCGGGCGATGAGGGCGTTGAAGCGGGTGCGGAAGACGAGGAGCACCGCGAAGCCCATGACTATCAGGGCCGCGGGGAGGTTGAGGACGCGGCCGGGGGCGGTGAAGGGGGGGCCGGCAGCCCAGGGAGGCAGGGCCAGGCCAGAGGCCCGGAGCAGGTCCTGGAGGTAGAAGGACCAGCCTGCGGCCACGGTGGCCGCGCCCATGCCGTACTCGAGGATCAGGTCCCAGCCGATGATCCAGGCGGCCAGCTCTCCGAAAATCCCGTAGGCGTAAGAGTAGGCGCTGCCGGCCTGGGGCATCATGGAGGCCAGTTCGGCATAACACAAGGCCGCCAGGGTGCAGGCCCCGCCGGCCAGGAGAAAAGAGAGGATGAGTCCCGGGCCGGCGATCTTTACTCCCACCCCGGAGATGACGAAGATGCCGGCACCGATGATCTGGGCCACGCCGATGACCACCAGGTCCAGGCGGGTGAGGCTGCGGTTCAGGATGGGGGCGCCGTGCTCCAGGGCCGGGCCGCCGTGGGCCGGCCTTTTGGCCAGCAGCCGGCGGCTGAAAGAGCGCCACGTCAGTCCGGAAACCGGTGGGGGCCTCAGAATTCTATGGCCTCGGCGGTGATCTGCAGTTGGGCCCCCGCGCCCCGGGCCGACGACAGACTTACCACTCCCGTCACGGTGATGGGTTTATTCAGAGGGGTGGAAGTGAGGGCCTGCACCAGCTTCGGGTCCGGCAGTCTGCCGAACAGCACCTCGATCATGCCCCGGGGCGACTCGAGCATGAGAGATTTATGGTGCACCATGACCGGTCCCGGCATGGCCCTGACCTTCACCCGGGCTCCCAGGTAGCGGTCCTTGCTCGCCAGGAGTTGGGCCACGGTCAGGGATATGGGGGCCGGGGGTTGCTCCGGCATGGCCAAGGGAGCCGCGACGGGCGCCGGTTTCTTCAACAGGGCCAAAATGGCCTGCTGCCCGCCCTGTATCTGATTGAGCTTATCCTGCATGGCGGCCACTTGGGCCTTGAGGTCCTTAATCTCCTTACGCAGTTCCTGCGCGGATTTGTTGGAGGGCGGGGCGCAGGCGGACAGGAACAGCAGCGCCAGGAGCAGGGCCAAAAGTCGGCGAGCACCGCTGGGCGCCGGGGGCGGCGAACCGGGAGCCAGATCCATAAGGGTTACCTCTGGGGGAAATGGACATCGGCAGGGCCCGAGTCCAGGCCCGCGTGCCGGGGAAAAAGGCGCCCGGAGCGGCCTTCACCCAGTTTAAGGGATAATCCCTGCGGGGGCAACGGCTAAATGGGGCCCGGGGGCGGGATCGACGCGGTCTATTCCCCCCACACCAGGTCCTGGCGGATCCAGCCGATTTCTTCATTTTCCAAATAATAGCCGACCTTCACCCATTTGCCGCGTTCGGCAAAAACCTTGTAGATTTCGCCTTTGGAGGCCCGCTGGACCACGGGTCGCCTAAGGCTGGGACCTTTTCTAATATTGGCGTTGTCCACCAACACCACCGCGGTTTGAATATTGGAGAGCAGGGGTTTGTAAACCCAGCCGCTGTTATCTTTCCAATCAGTGCAATAGGCCCAATTTTTTTGCAGTTTTTCCACTTCCATGGGATAACCCAGGAAGGCCTGAAAAACAACCGCGGAATTTAAATTAGGATTAGAACGGACGTTTACCCGGTCTTTAGCGATGCTCTTCATGGTGGAAGCCAATCCTGGCCCTACCAGCAGCAGACCCCAGGCCACGACCAAGCATAAGATTTTGCGCATAATTTACCTCCTGGCTGATTAATTAAATGTTATTACCTCCCTGCGGGATGAAATAATTAATTTTATCCTGATGGATAAATTAGTTGTAGACGATTTACTTGATGGTCAGGTAACGATGAAACAACGTAACGGCAGGGGGATCGATGCAGAATAAGAATACGAGTGGCGCTGCGAGTGCCGTTCTCCCCCTTTACGGTTCGGCTCTTTGTTACAGCCTATAGAAAAACGCCGGTGATTGTCAACCCCCCAGCCGGAGAAAAATGCGTTTCAGGAATTTACCTGGGGGCGAAAGACGGGTACAATGGACCGACGCGGCGACTCGAAAGGAGAAATTTGCATGGCCCGCATTTTGATCACGGGGGGGGCGGGGTTCATCGGCTCCCATCTGGTGGAGCACCTGTTGCGCCAGGATCATGAGATTCTTTGCCTGGACAATTATTTTACCGGCTCCAAGGCCAACCTCAGCCATCTGCGGGACCATCCCGGGCTGGAGATGATCCGCCACGACGTGGTGAATGCCATCATGTTGGAGGTGGATCAGGTCTACCATTTGGCCTGCCCGGCCTCACCGGTGCACTATCAATACAATCCGGTGAAGACCATCAAGACCAATGTGTTGGGGACGCTGAACATGCTGGGGCTGGCCAAGCGGGTGAAGGCCCGCATCCTCCTGGCCTCCACGTCGGAGATCTACGGCGATCCCCAGGTTCACCCCCAGCCCGAGGGGTATTGGGGGAACGTCAACCCCATCGGGATTCGCAGTTGCTACGACGAAGGCAAACGGGTGGCGGAAACCCTGATGATGGACTATCACCGCC
>CAYNMI010000321.1:0-2983 GCA_964398095.1 uncultured Desulfobacca sp. | reverse complement strand
CTACTATGACGGGACCAACTACTATCAGCCCTGCTACCAGGGCACTGACGTCAAATACTGCGTGGTCCCGAACCCTAATCAGTAAAAGCAGCCTGCAGTATCCAAGACCTGGTGGCCGGGGGAAATCGAGCCCTAGCTGTGATTTGCTCAAAGGAGAGCAACTATGAAACGTCCGCTTACATTTGTTAAGGCAGCTTGTACGCGGCTGGTGCTTTGTGCTTTCCTCGTCCTGCCAGTCTCTGGAAAGGCCCAAGGGCCGAAAGGACTAACCCCACGGAAGCCCAGGAGATTGCCATAGACGCCTACATCTACGGCTATGCGCTCATCACCACGGATGTCACCCGCGTCCAGATGAGCAACAGGCCGAAGGTTAAGGCCCATGATACCAGGCCCTCAGAACGGAATGCCGGAGCCCCATTTTAGTAGAGTGAGCGGAATGAAACGAGCCCCCCAAACACTCAAACCTCCCCGCTGGCGGGGCAAGCCCGTGCGGCGCATGCATGTCATGGTGAAGCCCACAGGGCCGCGCTGCAATCTCAACTGCACGTATTGCTACTATCTTTCCAAGCAGGCTCTGTTCAACACCGACCCGCGCTGCCGCATCAGCGACGAAGTCCTGGAGGCCTTCATCCGCCAGTATTTTCAGGGGCAAAACTGCAAGGAGGTGGTGTTCTCCTGGCAGGGCGGGGAGCCCACCTTGCTGGGGCTGGACTTTTTCCGCCGGGTCGTGGAGCTGGAGAAGCGCTTCTGCCCACCGCATGTGCGCTGCGAGAACGACCTCCAGACCAACGGAACTCTTTTGGACGAGGCCTGGTGCGAGTTTTTGCGGGAGCACAATTTTCTCGTGGGCTTGAGCCTGGACGGCCCCAAAGAGCTCCATGACCATTACCGGAAAGACAAGGCGGGGAAAGGGAGTTTCGACCAGGTTTTCCGGGCGGCGCGGCTGCTCAAAAGGCACGGGGTCAACTTTGCCACCCTGAGCTGCGTGAACCGGCTGACCGCCCAGCATCCCCTGAAGGTCTACCGCTTCCTGCGCGATGAAGTCGGGTCCAAGCGCCTGCAATTCATTCCCATTGTCGAACCCCGGGGCTTTTGGTTTACCCCGCCGCAATACTGGGACTGGCGCTTAATGACGGTGGACGGTGCTGCCGAGGCCCGGCCCGGCGGTCCCGAGTCGGCGGTGGAGGACTGGTGCGTGGACCCCGATGACTGGGGCGAGTTCCTCTGCCGCATCTTTGACGAGTGGCGCCAAAAAGACCTGGGCAAAATTTATGTGAATTATTTTGAAGCCGCGGTGGAGGCCTGGATGGGGCATATCTCCCCCCTCTGCACCCAGGCTCCCCTGTGCGGCAAGGGTCTGGCCCTGGAGCATGACGGCTCGGTCTATGCCTGCGACCATTACGTCTACCCGGAATACCGCCTGGGCAATATCCTCAGCCAGCCTTTGGAGGAGATGGCTTATTCCGAGCGCCAGGAGCGTTTCGGGAAAAGCAAGGAGGGCGCTTTGCCCGGATACTGCCGGAGTTGCGAGTACGAGTTCGCCTGCTTCGGCGGCTGCCCCAAGAACCGCTTTTTGAAGACCTCTGACGGCGAGCCGGGACTGAACTACCTGTGCCGGGGATGGAAACAGTTCTTCTCCCATATTGATCCCCACATTCAAAGAATCGTCCGCAGTCTGGGCGCCCCGGTGGTGAAGGAAGCCCGCGCCCCCGCGGCCGAGTCCTGGCGCCCGGAGAAGCTGCGATGAAATGGGAGTTGATTCCCCAGGAAGACGGCTTCCGCCTGCTGCGCGTCCAGGTCCCCTGGGAGCAACTCGCTCCCGATTATGACGATATTCTCAAGGATTATATGCGGCTGCCCCTGCGCGGCTTCAGGCCGGGGAAGGCTCCCCGCCAGGTCGTGGAGCAGTGGTACCGGCGGGAGATCTCGGAGCACTTGACCCGGAGCGGCGCCCAGCGGCTGGGGTCCCTGGCGCTGGAACAGGCGGAAGCGGAGGCGACGGGCCCCGTGGAAGTCTCGGAAGTGGAATGGGAAAAGGGGCACACCTTCCGGTTCACAGTGCGCTTCTTCCCCGTGCCGGAGTTCGAATTACCGGACTACCGGTCCTTGCCGCCTCTGGACCCGGCGGCGGAAGATCCCCAGGGCGAGCTGTCGCAGCGGTTGCTGGAGCTGGTGAGTCTGGTGGTCCCGGATGAGCTGGTGCGGGCTGAGCTGACCTTCGAGGGCCAAGCCGACTGCGAACCGGAAAGCGAGGCCTGGCAGGTCGCCGCCAATAGGGTAAAGCTCATGCTGATCCTGAAACGCATCGCCCGGGAGGAAGGCATCGAGGCGGAAGAAGCGGACGTCGAGCAGCGCATTGCGGAGAAAGCTGAGGCATTTGGAACCAAGGCGGATACTCTGAGAGCCGAGTTGGAGAAAGGGGGTGGCATACCGCGGCTCAGAGACCTGCTCCTGGCCGAAGGCACTCTGGAATATCTCCTGGAGACCATAAATGAGAATGCAGAATAAGATGAAAAGAAGGAGGTTGAGATGAAGTCACCGGAACCCCAAAACAAAGCCCGCAAATGGGTGGTGGTGGGCAGCGTCCTGGCCACAGCCGCCATGGTGTGCACCGGCGCGGGCCCAACCCAGGCACAGGGCGCAGCCGCAACCCAAAAAAAGGGCGTGGCCGCGGCCCAGGAAGCAAGTAAGAAGCCCAACATTATCCTGATCCTGTCCGATGACTTCGGTTACGGGGACTCAGGCGTTTACGGCGGCGGTCCGGGACGGGGCATGCCCACCCCCAGTCTTGACCGTATGGCGGATGAGGGCATGACCTTCTTCTCATTCTATGCGCAGCCGAGTTGCACGCCAGGCCGGGCTGCGGTGCAGACCGGCCGCATCCCCAATCGCAGCGGCATGACCACCGTGGCTTTCCAGGGCCAGGGGGGCGGCTTGCCCAAGGCGGAGTGGACCCTGGCGTCGGTGTTGAAAAAGGCGGGCT
>CAYNMI010000320.1:0-2983 GCA_964398095.1 uncultured Desulfobacca sp. | reverse complement strand
CGGCCATGCCCCAGACCGCCTGGATGCATCCCTGGATTCACGTGGCCTTTGAAAACACCTCGGCGGTGGCCTCCGGGATCGAGGCCGCCCTGAAGGTCCTGGAACGCAAGGGCAGGCTCAAAGGCCCCATGCCCAAGGTGGTGGCCATGGGGGGGGACGGCGGCACCAGCGACATCGGCCTCCAGTCCCTGTCCGGGGCCCTGGAGCGGGGCACCAACTTCACCTACATCTGCTGGGACAACGAAGCCTACATGAACACCGGCATCCAGCGTTCCAGTTCCACTCCCTTCGGGGCCATGACCACCACGTCCCCTCCCGGGAAGCTGAGCTTCGGCCAGCATACCTGGAAGAAAGACATGGTGGCCATTGCCGTGGCCCACGGCATTCCTTATGTGGCCACCGCCTCGCCGGGCTATCTCTTCGACCTGTACTTCAAGGTGAAAAAGGCCGTGGAAACCCCGGGGCCGGCTTATATCCACGTCCTGTCGGTCTGCCCCACGGGCTGGCGGTCGGCCACGGATTTGACGGTGCGTCTGGCCCGGCTGGCCACCGAAACTGCGGTCTTCCCGCTGTTTGAAGTGGTGGACGGCAGATACCGGCTCACGGTGCAGCCGCCGAAAATCCGGCCCGTCCGGGATTATCTCAAGCCCCAGGGCCGGTTCCGGCATCTGCGGGACCCGGAGGTGGAATTCATCCAGAAGCAGACTACCGACCGCTACCAACTGCTCCTGGAAAAATGCCAGGCGTCCTGTGCGGAATTTGTTCCGGTCCATGTGCCTGAAGGAATTTAATGATGACCAGCCAGGAAAAACTTGAAACCATCATTTCCCGTTATGAGGGAGTGGCTGCGGACCTGATTCCTGTGCTTCAGGATATTCAGGATGAATTTAATTACCTGCCCAAAGATGAATTGAAAATCGTGGCCGGCCGGCTGCAAGTGCCCCTGACCCGGGTCTACAGCGTGGCCACCTTTTTCAAGATGTTCTCCCTGGAACCCAAGGGCAAACATCAGATCCGGGTGTGTCTGGGCACCGCCTGCCACCTGCGGGGCGGCCAACGCCTGGTGGAAACGGTGTCGCGCCGTCTGAACCTGGAGCCGGGTCATGCCACCGAGGATATGCAGTTCTCCCTGGAGACCGTGGGCTGCCTGGGGTCCTGCGCCCAAGCCCCGTTGATGATGATCGACGACAAGTATTTCGGGCGCATGGCCGTGGATAAGGTCCCCAAGATCTTGAAACCTTATAAACAATAAGAGCTGAGACAAGGATATGCCTAAGTTTGAATCTATGGACCACCTGGAGGAATACCGGGGCGGACTTCTCAGCAGCCGGGATCCGCAGGAGCCCCAGGTTCTGGTATGTGGCGGCCCCGGCTGTCTGCCCATGGGGAGCGAAGAGGTCGCGGCGGCTTTCCAACAAGAACTGAAGCAACGCGGGCTGGCCGGGAAGGTCGTCCTCAAGGAAAGCGGCTGCCAGGGATTGTGCGCCAAGGCCGTCAAGGTGATGTTTCGGCCCCAGGAGATCACCTACCAGCAGGTGACCGCCGAGGATGTCCCCCTCATCGTGGAAGAGACCCTGGTCAAGGGCAAGATCCTGGACAAGTTTTGCTACCAGGACCCCAAGGATGGGGCTATCAAGGCCCATAAGTCCAAGGTGCCGTTTTACCAGGGGCAGCATCCCATCGTGTTGGGCAAGATGGACTTCATCGACCCCACGAGTCTGGACGATTACCTGGCGGCCGGCGGCTACCAGGCCCTCCAAAAGGTGCTGGGAGGCATGAGCCCCCAGGCGGTGATCGACTCGGTGGAGGGCTCGGGCCTCCGGGGGCGGGGGGGCGGCGGCTTCCCCACCGGGCGGAAATGGCGGCTCTGCCGGCAGGTGCCCGGGGACCTGAAATATCTGATCTGCAACGGGGATGAAGGCGACCCCGGGGCCTTCATGGACCGGGCCGTCATGGAAGGCGACCCCCACGCGGTCCTGGAAGGCATGATCATCGGCGGCTATGCCATCGGCGCCAACCAGGGCTACATCTACGTCCGCCATGAATATCCCCTGGCGGTGAAGCGCCTGAACCTGGCCATCGGCCAGGCCCGGGACGCGGGCCTCCTGGGGGCCGATATCCTGGGGTCCGGGTTCAGCTTCGACGTCAAGATCAGCAAGGGGGCTGGCGCCTTTGTGTGCGGCGAAGAGACCGCGCTCATCGCCTCCGTGGAAGGCGATATCGGCGAGCCCCATCCCCGCCCCCCCTATCCCGCGGTGGCCGGCCTCTGGGGCAAACCCACGGTGATCAACAATGTGGAAACCTGGGCCAACATTCCGGCCATCATGACCAAGGGGCCGGAATGGTTCGCGGCCATCGGCACCGCCAACAGCAAGGGCACCAAGGTTTTCTCCCTGGTGGGCGCCGTGAACAACACCGGCCTGGTGGAAGTGCCCATGGGCACCCCCCTGAGGCGGATGGTCTTCGAACTGGGCGGGGGTATCCGGGACGGCGGGGAATTCAAAGCGGTCCAGACCGGCGGCCCCTCGGGCGGCTGCATCCCCAAGCAATTCCTGGACCTGCCGGTGGATTACGACAGCCTGCAGTCGGTGGGCTCCATCATGGGCTCCGGCGGCATGATCGTCATGGACCAACATAGCTGCATGGTGGACGTGGCCCGGTACTTCATGTCCTTCCTGCACGAGGAATCCTGCGGCAAATGCACCCCCTGCCGGGAAGGCACCAGGCACCTCCTGGAGATCCTCACGGACATCACCCAAGGGAACGGCCGGGAAGAGCACCTGGCGCTGATGGAGGAGCTGTGCGCCACCATGCGGGACGCCTCCCTCTGCGGCCTGGGCCAAAGCGCGGTCAACCCGGTGCTGAGCACCATGAAGTATTTCCGGGAGGAATACGAGGCCCATATCCTGCACAAAAAGTGTCCGGCGCTGGTCTGCCGGGCCCTGTTGAAATACACCGTTGACCCCGAGACCTGCACCGGCTG
>CAYNMI010000319.1:0-2993 GCA_964398095.1 uncultured Desulfobacca sp. | reverse complement strand
TTTCCGGGGCGCTTTTCACCATCGAGGTCATCCTGGCGGACCTGGAGATCGTCTACCTGGGCCACATCGTCATTGCCGCGATCGTGGCGGTGTTGATTTCACGCCAGTTTATGGGGGACTTCCCCACCTTCACGGTGGCGCCCTTCGTCTTGCATCACAATACCGAACTGCTGGTCTATCTGGGTTTAGGGCTGTTGGCGGGCCTGGTGGCCATCGCCTTTACCTGGGGCATCTATGCCACGGACGGGGCCTTCCGGCGGCTGCCCCTGCCGGAATGGCTCAAACCGGCCCTGGGGGGCCTGGGCCTGGGAATCCTGGCGGTGGCCTCGCCCTACGTCCTGGGGGTGGGCTATGAAAGCATCAACCTGGGGCTGGCCGGAAAATTCGCCCTGACTACTGCGGCATTTCTGCTGCTCACCAAGTATCTGGCTACGGTGGTCTGCCTGGGGTCCGGCATGAGCGGCGGCATCATGGGTCCCTCCCTCTTCCTGGGGGCGATGCTGGGGACCAGCCTGGCCCTGGCGGGCAATCATCTCTGCCCCGGCCTGCACCTTTTGCCCACGGATTATGCCCTGGTGGGCATGGGGGCTTTGGTGAGCGGCACCATCCTGGGCCCCATCACCGCCACGGTGATCATCTTCGAGTTGAGCAACAGCCATCAAATCATCGTGCCGGCCATGGTGAGTTGCATCACGAGTTTCCTGGTGGTCAAAGCCCTCTATGGCTATTCCACTTACGAGACCAAGCTGCTGCGGCGGGGGGTCAAGATCTTCCGGGGGCGGGAGGTCCACGTGCTCCAATCCATGTGCGTCAAGGACTACATCAACAAGAACCTGGAATTCCTGCACGACGACACGCCGCTGCCGGAAATCCTTAAACGGGCCGAGGAGAGCCCTTATCCGTTTTTCGTGGTGTTGGATGAGAAGGATGAGTTGAGCGGGGTGTTGACCCTGTGGGATTTACGCCAGGTCTTGTGGCCCCGGGAGCAGGTTCCGGAGACCCTGACGGCCCGGGACCTCAAGGTTTCCCAGGTGGTCACCGTGCATCCCGAAGACGATTTTGAGACCGCGTTCAAGCTCCTGGAGCACAAGAATTTTTCTTTTCTGCCGGTGGTCTTGCCGCCCCGGGATAAGGTGGTGGTGGGCATCCTGAAGATTGAAGAGGTGCTCACCGCTTATAACCACCAGCTTCTGAAAGATCAGGTGATAAGGTCTCGATCTTGAGGTTTGGCGCCTCCGGGTCAAGGCTCCCCTGGGGCAGGCTGCGCCTGGCCTTGACTCCGCCAGCGGCCCCTGCTGAAAAGAAGGTGTCTGGCTGGAAAGAAAAAATTGGGGGTTTTTGTTGGACCCATAAACCATAAAAGTGTTACCCATGTTCCCGAACATGTGTTACCCATCTCTCCGGTCCAAACACCCACCAGGGGAGGGGGAATTAAGGCCTGAAGTTTTGCAGGTTATTCCTGGGACACGATACTAGCGGCGCGGCATCAGCACCGGCGGCGGGGTCATGTAAAGTTCCGGGGGGATCATGACGCGGTTATAGTTGATATCGTTATACGTCAGAAACCCTTTATTGCCGGTGTCACAATTCTGGTAAACTTCCAAAGCCTTGTTCTTGTCGTTGGCCCGCGCCATGAACTCCTCTTTGGTAATCTTGCCGTCATGGTTCGTGTCCAGGGCCGAACACAGGGCATGGAGATCTTCCTTCGACGCCTGGTCCTGGGTGGTCGCGCAACCGGCCAGCACCAGCGCCGCCAATACCGGCGCCAGCACGAGGCTCCATAACCTCACCTTCATCTGTGGCCTCCTTCATATCCCAATAGACGCTCCGCCCAGGAGGGGCGGCCCCCCGCCGGTCTAAAATGGGGTTGGGGCGCTGCGCGGCCCGAGCCTCAGCGCCGCAACACCCTGGTCCTCCGAGATCCACTTGCCGCTATAAAGTACAATATCACAAAAAGATTACCTGGAAAACTGTCTAGTAAATTTCAGAGGACCTGCGCCCTCGAGGCTCTGAGCGCAGAGGCTCGCCTGGGGAATCTCCGGGCCCTGGGAGCGCCTGAGGCGCGGCGCCGCGCTCCGGCTTGACAGGCCGGCGCCGGTGGGATAACACTAAGGTGCTGACTTCCGGCGTAAAAACCTTTTCATCCTCATCGCATAAGAGGTCCAGATTATGGAACTTTTGTTTCGACCCCGGCGCTTGCGGCGGCGGGAACCCTTGCGGCGCATGCTGCGGGAGACGCATCTCAGGCCTGAAGATTTTATCTACCCCATGTTCGCGGCCCCGGGCAGCCGGGTCTGCCAGGAAGTGCCGTCCATGCCCGGGGTCTGCCGCCGCTCCCCGGACCTCCTGGTGGAGGACGCCAAGGCGGCCCTGGATTTAGGGGTGCCCGCGGTCCTCCTCTTCGGCCTGCCCACGCAGAAAGACGACACCGGCTCCGAGGCCGCCTCCCCCAAAGGCGCGGTGCAGCAGGCGGTGCGCCAGTTGAAGAAAAAGCTGCCCGGTCTGGTGGTGATCACCGACGTCTGCCTCTGCGGCTACACCGCCCACGGGCATTGCGGCCTCCTCACCGGCCGGGAGGTGGACAACGACGCCACCCTGGAGGTCCTGGGCCAGGTGGCGGTGTCCCACGCCGAGGCCGGGGCCGACATGGTGGCCCCCTCGGACATGATGGACGGCAGGGTAGGGGCCATCCGGGAGGCTTTGGACGAGCGCGGCTTCGAAATGGTGCCCATCATGAGCTACGCGGTCAAATACGCCTCCAGCTTCTACGGCCCCTTCAGGGACGCGGCGGAATCCGCCCCGGCCTTCGGGGACCGCCGGGCCTACCAGATGGACCCGGCCAACGCCCGGGAGGCCCTGCGGGAGGCCGCCCTGGACGTGGAGGAGGGCGCGGATATCCTCATGGTCAAGCCGGCCTTGCCGTACCTGGATATCATCGCCCAGTTGGCCGCGGAGTTTGATCTGCCCCTGGCCGCCTACCAGGTGAGCGGCGA
>CAYNMI010000318.1:0-2994 GCA_964398095.1 uncultured Desulfobacca sp. | reverse complement strand
GCCATCATCTGGCAGAAAAAGACCACCATGAACCCCACCGGCGGCGCCACGGTCATGGGCTCCTACCCCTTCCCCCCCAACGGCATCGTGGAACTCGACTACGAGTTCATCCATATCTTTAAAAAGCCGGGGAAGAGCAAGGTAGTCTCGCGAGCCATTAAAGAAGCTTCCAGACTGACCAAGGAGGAGTGGAAGGAGTACTTCGCCGGGCACTGGTATTTCGGCGGGGTCCGCCAGGTGGGGCACGAGGCCAGGTTTCCTGAAGAGCTCCCCCGGCGGTTAATCAAGATGTTCACTTTCCGGGGCGACACGGTCCTGGACCCCTTTCTGGGGAGCGGCACCACGGTGAAGGCGGCCCTGGAGTCGGGGCGGAATGCCGTGGGCTATGAAATCAACGCCGATTTCCTGGAGGCCATCTCCGGGAAAACCGGAGGCGGGGCAGGCTTGCCGTTATGTAATGAAATTCACCTAATCCCGGTGGATAAAACCATTGAGGTGCTCCCGGAAATCGATTATACTCCGGCAATTCGCGATGCCGCGGCCCGGCCGGAGGCCCAAGACCGGCGATTCGGCTCGAATAATCTCCCCAAGGTCACCCAGATTATCGACGCCAGCACCATCAGAATAGATAACGGGCTGCACGTCAGGTTCCTGGGAGTGCAGGTTGACCAGCAAGCCGCCACCCTTGATTATTTGCGGACCCGAATTCTGGGGAAGAGCGTCATCATAAAAGAGGATTCTCCCATTGAAAATGACTTAATCAGCGCCTATGTTTATTTGAAAAACAAAATATTCGTTAACGCCTATTTGATCAAATCTGGATTAGGTTCCCCGGATTTATCAGTCAACCATAAATTTAAAAATAAGTTTATCAAGCTAAGAGAAAAAGCAGGGCTGGAAAATGTTTATTGATAAAAATTAATCATTTATTATGCTATACTCAAGCTGATTTTATATTATTCTCAAGTGTAACGTTCTTGGCTAGTTGTATATAATGGTCAGACTTATATATAGTAATTGAATTTTTATCGCGCTTAACAGCGGGATAATAGGAGGTTGCCGATGCAAAATATTGAAATAAGTGGCGCTAAGACTAACAACAGTTCTCTGCACAACTGGATTAATACCATAGCTGAACTCACTAAACCTGATCAAATATATATCTGCGACGGTTCCCAGAAAGAATATAGCCACCTTTGCGACTTGATGGTGGCAAGCGGCACTTTTATTCGCCTCAATCCGCAAAAACGTCCCAATAGTTTTCTTAGCCGGTCCGACCCCAGAGATGTGGCTCGCATGGAAAGCCGCACCTTTATTTGCTCTCTGAACAAATCCGATGCCGGACCCACGAACAATTGGGTGCACCCGGTAGAAATGAAAGAAAAATTGATGGACCTGTTTGACGGCTGCATGCGCGGGCGGACGATGTACGTCATTCCTTTCAGCATGGGGCCGTTGGGTTCCCACATTGCCCATATCGGCGTGGAGATCACCGATTCCCCTTATGTGGTGGTGAATATGCGGATTATGACCCGCATGGGGCAGGCGGTGCTGGACGTTCTGGGCGAGGAGGGCTCCTTTGTCCGTTGTCTGCATTCGGTGGGCGCCCCGTTGGCGCCGGGGGAGCAAGACGTGCCCTGGCCCTGTGATCCGAATAATACCTTTATCACCCATTTTCCGGAAGAGCGGGCCATCTACTCTTACGGCAGCGGTTATGGGGGCAATGCCCTGTTAAGCAAGAAATGCTTTGCTCTCAGAATAGCTTCGGTCATGGCCCAGGATGAAGGCTGGCTGGCCGAACATATGTTGATTCTGGGAGTGGAGAGTCCGGAGGGAGAAAGAACCTATATAGGCGGAGCTTTTCCCAGTGCCTGCGGCAAAACCAACTTTGCCATGCTGGTGCCACCCAAGGGTTTTGAGGGTTGGAAGGTCTTCACGGTCGGCGACGACATTGCCTGGATTAAACCCGATAAAGACGGCACGCTGCGGGCGATCAATCCCGAGGCGGGATTTTTTGGCGTGGCGCCGGGGACTTCCATGCATTCGAACCCCAATGCCATGTTGACCTTGACCAAAAACTGCATTTTTACCAACGTGGCCCTCACGGATGACGGTGATGTCTGGTGGGAGGGCATGACCGATGAAACCCCGGCGCATTTGATTGACTGGGCCGGGCAGGATTGGACCCCGGATTGCGGCCGGCTGGCGGCGCATCCCAATTCCCGGTTCACCGCCCCCATCCAACAGTGCCCGACTTTTGATGCGGAATGGGATAATCCCGGGGGGGTTCCCCTGAAGGCCTTCATTTTCGGCGGACGCATGAGCCAGGATGTCCCCCTGGTTTTCCAGGCCTTCAACTGGTCCCACGGGGTCTATCTGGCGTCCACCATGGCGTCGGAAGCCACCGCGGCGGCGGAAGCAGGGATAGCCATGCGGCGGGACCCCATGGCCATGCTGCCCTTTTGCGGCTACAACATGGCCGATTATTGGACCCACTGGCTCAATATCGGGCGAAATTTGGCCAATCCGCCGCGGATTTTCCGGGTCAATTGGTTCAGACGCGATAACCACGGCAGGTTTATGTGGCCCGGGTTCGGCGAAAATATGCGGGTGCTCAAGTGGGTGGTGGATCGAGTCAAGGGCCGGGGCTATGGCGTCGAAAGTCCTTTGGGCTTTATGCCCCGGCATCAGGATATCTACTGGGACGGTTTGGAGTTCGACCCGGAGAAATTCTATGAACTCATGTCGGTGGATCGTGAAGCCGCCGCCAAAGAGGCCCGGTCCCACGAGGAGTTGTTCGACAAATTCTTCGACCGTCTGCCCAAAGAATTCGTGTACGAAAGGGAACTGTTTAAGTCCCGGGTCTGGCGCTCCCCCAAGATGTGGGAATTAGCCAGGGCCATCTTTTAGGGGGACGGGGCTGGCGGTTGCACCCAATCTCCTAATAACTTTAACACCTTTCAGGGAGTCGAGGCCATCGACTCCCTTTTTTGC
>CAYNMI010000317.1:0-3003 GCA_964398095.1 uncultured Desulfobacca sp. | reverse complement strand
ACATCGCCTTCAGCACCGGGGGCAAGAGCGAGGGTTATCTCCAGGCGCAACTGCCCGGCCTGGCCCAGGAGGCCTTTGTGCAGATGGGCGATTACGTGCGCTTTGCCCTGAAGGTGGCGGCCGGGATGGGGTTTGCCGAAATCACCGCGGGGGCCTTTTTCGGCAAGGCCCTGAAGATGGCCCAGGGTTTCGGGCACACCCACGCCTCCAAGGGGCTGGCCGATCTGAAAGAGTTGGGCCGCCGCACCCGGGAACTGACGGGGGATGCAACCCTGGCCGGGGCGGTGGCCGGGGCCAACACCGCCCGGCAGGCCCTGGAAATCCTCAGCGCCGCCGGGGCCGGGGGTGTCGTGGCCCAGGTGGGGGCCGGGATGCTGGCGGCTCTGCGGGATTATGCCGGTCCCGGTCCGGGGCTCACCGCGGTGATGTTCGATTTTGACGGCTCGCCCCTGTGGCGGGGGGAGAGCCCGGGGGAGGCGGGGGCATGATTCCGGTACAGGTGGTGGGCCTGGGGATGTCGCCGGCGGATCTGACCCTGCGGGCCTGGGAGATCATCCGGGAGGCCCAGGTGCTGGTGGGGGGGCGGCGTCTCCTGGACTATTTCCCGGAGCACCGGGGCATGAAGATTCCCCTGGGCAAGGACCCCGAAGGGACGCTGAGGCAACTGATACCGCTGGCGGAAACCCGGCGGGTGGTGGTGCTGGCCTCCGGGGACCCCAACTTCTATGGGGTGGGGCCGCTGGTGGTCAAGGTTTTGGGGGCGGATCGGGTGGTGCTCCACCCTAATCTCACCGCGGTGCAAACCGCCGCCGCCCGGCTCCAGGTGGCCTGGCAGGACGTCACCGTCATCAGCCTGCACGGCCGCGGCTGGGAGCCACTTGAGGCGGTCCTGGGGAAGCCCGGTCCGGTGATGATCTACACCGACCCGGCCCACCCGCCCGGAGAGATTGCCCGCTTCCTGTTGGCCCGGGGTTTGATCAAGGCGCGTTTCTGTGTATTGGAAAACCTGGGCCAGGACACGGAGCGGGTCACTTGGCTGTCGCTGGCGGAGGCTCAGGAGCAGGACTTTGCGCCTCTGAACCTGGTGGTGGTGCTGCCGGAGCCGGGTGAGGCGGCTGCCTGGCGGCCTGGGCTCCACCTGGGACTCCCCGAAGAGGCCCTGGCCCACCAGGCCGGGCTTATTACCAAGGCCGAGGTCCGGGCGGTGGCCCTGGCCAAACTGGCCTTGGGTCCCGGCCAGGTCCTGTGGGACGTGGGGGCCGGGTGCGGCTCCGTGGGGCTGGAGGCCAGTCTCCTCGTCCCCGGGGGGAAGATTTTTGCGGTGGAGCGCCACCCGGAGCGGGCCGCCCAGATCGCCGTCAACCGGGACAGGTTCGGGGTGGACAACCTGGAGGTGGTGTGCGGCGAGGCCCCGGAATGCCTGGCGGACCTGCCTGACCCCCAGCGGGTCTTCGTGGGGGGCGGCGGCCCGGAAGTGGGCAGCATTATCCAGGAAGCCATGCGGCGTCTGGGGCCGGGGGGCCGGGTGGTCATCACCGCCGCCCTTTTGGAGACCCTGGAAGCGGCCCGGGCCGTTTTGGCGCCGGCGGGCTGGGAGGTGGAGGTGGTGCAGTTGCAGGTGAGCCGGTCGCACCCGCTGGCCGGCGGCACTGCGTTGCAGGCCTTGAATCCGGTGTGGATTATTACCGGGGCCAGGGGTTAGGGGTCAGGGGTCAGTAGCCAGTAGCCAGTAGTCAGTAGTCAGTAGTCAGTTGTTAGTTGTTAGTTGTCAGAAAAAAACTGGCAGCCGGGAATTGATAACCGGCGACTACCGGTCTATTCCATAAATAAGGGGACATTGCAGAGGCTGTTTTTTTACCCCCCTTTTCTAAAGGGGGGCAGGGGGGATTATATTAAGCTCCTGATAATCCCCCTAAATCCCCCTTTAGGAATGGGGGACTTAAGTTCAAAGGCATAGGGTTAGGGCCTGATTGGATGTCGCTCCATTTACGAAACACTACACAACCTTTTACCTCTCCTGACAGGGGAACAATACATGACTGAACGTCAACCGGTTATTTTTGTGGGCGCCGGGCCCGGGGACCCGGAGCTCATCACGGTCAAGGGGCAAAGGGCCTTGAGGCAGGCGGACCTGGTGCTCTATGCCGGGTCCCTGGTGTCACCGGGGATCCTGAGGTGGACCGGCCCCGGGGCGGAACTCGTTGACACTGCCGGACTCAACCTGGAGGAGATTCTGGACCGGATCATCGCCGGTCATAGGAAGGGTAAAAATGTGGTTCGGCTCCACTCCGGCGACCCGGCCCTGTACGGCGCCATCCAGGAGCAGTTGGAGGTCCTGGAGCGGGAAGGAATCCCTTGCACGGTGATCCCCGGGGTGACCGCGGCCTTTGCCGCGGCCGCGGCCCTGGCCCAGGAACTGACTTTGCCGGAGGTGACCCAGACGGTCATCTTCACCCGGGCGCCGGGGCGCACCCCGGTGCCGGAAGGGGAGGCCCTGCGCGATCTGGCCCGGCACGGGGCCACCCTGGTCATCTATCTCAGTATCAAGCTCATCGACACCGTGGTGGCGGAGCTCACCCCGGCCTATGGCCCGGAAACGCCGGTGGTGGTGGCCTACCGGGTGAGCTGGCCGGACCAGCGCTTGATCCGGGGAACCCTGGCCACCATTGCCGAAGCGGTAAAGGCCTCGGGGATCGAGCGCCAGGCCCTGATTATGGTGGGGCCGGCCCTGGGTGCCAGGGCGGGGGAACTCCAGGCCCGCTCCAAGCTCTATGATCAGAATTTCAGTCATGGATTCCGGGGCGGCGGGGGGGATGAGTGAACTATGGCACTACCAGCTATTTCAAAACCCCCCTCTTACTGTCACCCTGAGCGCCGCGAAGGGTCTAGTGCATTGAAATTACTGGATTCTTGGCTTCGCTCAGAATGACAATTATTGCGAACGTGGGTTTTGAAAGAGCTTTTAAAGGCGATCCGCCGGGTCGCCCCTACGGGTGATCCTCG
>CAYNMI010000316.1:0-3004 GCA_964398095.1 uncultured Desulfobacca sp. | reverse complement strand
CAGGCTCATGCGCAGGGTTTTGCGCAGGCCCCGGATGGCCTGGTTGGTGCGGTGGGGGTTTTCCACCAGGGCGAAGCGCACGTATTCGTCGCCCCACTCGCCGAAGCCCAGGCCCGGGGCCACGGCCACCTTGGCCTCCCGGATGAGCATCATGGAGAATTCCACCGAGCCCAGGTGCCGGAATTTCCTGGGGATACGGGCCCAGACAAACATGGTGCCCTTGGGGGGCTCCACCCGCCAGCCGATGTTATGCAGGCCCCGGCAGAGGGCGTCCCGGCGCTCCTTATAGACCGCCACGGTCTGCTCCACGCAGTCGTAGGGGCCGTTCAGGGCGATGATGGAGGCGATCTGGATGGGCTGAAACACCCCGTAGTCCAGGTAGCTCTTGATGCGGGTCAGGGCGTGGATCAGGCGCTGGTTGCCCACCACGAAGCCCATGCGCCAGCCGGGCATGTTATAGCTCTTGGACAGGGAGAAGAGCTCCACGCCCACCTCTTTGGCCCCGGGCACCTGGAGGAAGCTGGGGGCCTTATAGCCGTCGAAGACCAGGTCGGCGTAGGCGAAGTCGTGGATGATGTAGACGTGGTACTTTTGGGCATACGCCACGATGCGCTTGAAAAAATCCAGGTCCACGACCCGGGTGGTGGGGTTGTGGGGAAACGAAATGATGAGCATGGTGGGCCGGGGCCGGATGAGTTCGGTGATGGTTTCCAGGTCCTCAAAAAAATCCCGGTCATGAGCCAGGGGGATGCTCACCAACTGCCCTCCGGAGATGACCACGGAGGCGGAATGAATGGGGTAGGTGGGGTTGGGCACCAGGACCACGTCCCCGGGCTCCACCGTGGCCAGGACCAGGTGGGACAGGCCCTCCTTGGCGCCGATGGTGGCGATGGCTTCGGTTTCCGGATCGATGTCCACGTCGTAGCGGCGCTTGTACCAGTCGGAAATGGCCACCCGGAGTTTGGTGATCCCCCGGGAAGCCGAGTATCTATGGTTGGCGGCCTTGCCCGCGGCTTCGTTCAGTTTGTCCACGATATGCTGCGGGGTGGGAAGGTCAGGGTTGCCCATCCCCAAGTCGATAATATCCTCCCCCCGGCGCCGGGCCATCATCTTCAGGGCGTTGACGGTGGCAAAGACATAGGGAGGCAGACGTTTCATCCGGGGGAATTCTTCAATGGCCATACGCATCTCCTTAAGGCTAACAGGGCGATATTTCCAAGGATTCATTATCCTAGAGGGCCCCGGCAAAGTCAAATGGGGATTGGGGGGATTTTTCCGGGAAAGATGGGACGGGAGAGCGGGGTAACGGAAGGCTTTGAGTTAATTAATCAAAAAGCCGGTGGGGCCGGGGCCCCAAAAAGTTTGCTCAAGACCGCACGCTAGCGGAAATCCGGCGGGATGGTTCCCTGGACCAACAGGGGACTGCCTTTAAAGGTTATCATGGTCTTGACGGGGGGCGTAACATAGGTGGAGGTCTGAGGCCGGAAGCGGTAATCCGCCAGGTCGGCGGCCATGCCGGGGTCGAGGCCCTTCAAGGCGTAAAATTGCCGGGAGGCCGCCTGGTAGTCTCCCTGGGTGTAGTAAATGAGGCCCAGGTTATAGTGGGCCTGGGGCATATTGGGGTTTTGGCGGAGCACTTCCCGGAAGGCGCCGACGGCCTGGTCCAGGCGGCCTGCCTGGACATCAAGGCACCCCAAATTATTGCGGAGGGCCTGGGTGGCCTCGGGGCTGCCCTTAGCCTGGATGCCGGCCTCCAGGGCCTCCCGGGCCGCGTCCAGGTTGCCCTGGGTCATCAAGGCCGCGCCCTGCCGGTTGTAGGTGGCGGCCAAGAGGCTCCGGGCCTCGGTGGAATTCGGGTCGAGTTTCACCGCCTGTTTGAGGATGGCGATGGCCTGATCCGTCTCGCCCAGGGTGTTCAAGGCCCGCCCCAGGCTAGAGAGCGCCTTGGCATCATCCGGCTTGAGTTTCAGGGTTTTCTTAAACTCTCCGATGGCTTGTTTGGTCTTCCCCAGGCTCCCGTATCGCAACCCCAGGGCATAGTGCGCCTGGGGGTCCTGGGGATTGGCAGCCACCGCTTGTTTTAACTCCCACAACCGCGGGGGGGTCTTGCCGGCGGCCGCCGGGCCCGCCCCCAGGCTCAACACCATGATTGCCAGGATGAGCAGGTAGCTGATCACGATATTCTCCTTTGGGGCGGCCAGGGGGCACCGGCGTGAGGACCACGACTGCTCCGGCATGAGCTGTCGCCCCGAGGCTGCACGATTGGTGAGATTCTATTTTAGCACAAGCACATTATTTTTGGGGAAACAAGAAATCCGGCAGCATGGCGAAATTTTCATCGCACCGAGAAAGAAGTTAGGCATGGGGGCCAGAGGAGGCTGAAGCCGCCACGGTTTGGCTATGGTCCGGGAAGGCCGCGAGGCGGCCTGAGGCAGTCAGCTCCGAGCCCCGGAAGCCTGGCTACCGGCCCAAACGGGGGGATAAAGAAGCGCGAATGATCCGGCTGATGCGGCCCAAAAACCTTGGGGCGGTCTGGCCGGGGATGGGAGTCCCGCGGGGCTGCCGCAAACTGACGGTGGATGGCGACACGGATGACAAGTTATCCAAAATTTGGACAAACGGACCGAAATCATAGCCGGCGCTTTTCACAAAGGCCAGGCGCGCCTCCCCGTCAGGGCAGGCGTTGACCTTCTCCCGAAACTCGGGATCTTCTTGCATCCGCCGGATGAACTCAAATGCGGTATTCATAACCACCTCCGTGCCGATCTTTTCGGCATGGAGGCGGGAAGACTTAAATCCTGCGGGATCGGCTCGGGTTATGGCCGGGGCGTCCCCAGGGATAACTGGCAAGAGCAGGCCACCTGGCGGCTGGAAGAGGTGATTTGGGGAGAGGAAATGGCAGCAATCCAGCATGAGCAGGGGCGCACCCATAATACCGTTTTCCGTTTTCCGTTTTCCGTTTTCAGTTTTCCGTTTTCCGTAAAATAATTTAGGGAATTCATTA
>CAYNMI010000315.1:0-3015 GCA_964398095.1 uncultured Desulfobacca sp. | reverse complement strand
GGGCCTCGGGAGTGCGCCCGTAGCGCACCTTGAGGTCGGCAAAGCGGGCCTCCAGGGTGACCACCTCGGCGTGGAGCACCCGCTTGTCGGCGTAATTGACCAATTCAGCCTCCCGGAGGGGCCGGATATCAGAGATGTCCTCAAAGAGATGCACGTGCTCCCGCACCACCTGGGCCACGTGGGGGTAGCCCAGGCCCTCCAGGATGACGGCCCCATACTCGGCGTGATTGATCAGGGTCCCCAGACAGGCAGTCTTCCCCAGGTCGTGGAGGAGGGCGCCGGTTGTAACCAACGGCAGATTCAGGTCAAAGCCGGCCGCCACCAGGGCCTCGCCCAAATAGCCGGCCACCTCCATCACCCGAAAGCTGTGCTCCCGGATGTTGGGAAGCATGGCGTGGGTGTCCATCAAGGCCAGGCATTGGTGATGAGACGGGAGGAGGATGGAATCGGGTTTTCCCATGAGGTTATTTTAGGGCGAAAAGGGGAAAAGGGTAAAGGGCGAAAAGGGAAAAACAGAAACTCCATTTATTCATCCCATGCTCTACCTTGCCTTTTCCCCTGCGATCGTAAGCTAAAATCTTTATCAGTAAATGGTTTCAGGTTTCCGTAACTAAAACCACGGCGTAGGCCGCCAGGCCTTCGCCCCGGCCGGCAAAGCCCATGTGCTCCGTGGTGGTGGCCTTGAGATTGACGTCTGCCGGCGTCAGGCCCAGGATAGGGGCCAGCTTCGCCTGCATCGCCGGGATATGGGGGGCCAGGCGGGGCTCTTGGGCCACGAGGGTGGCGTCCACATTCACCGGGGCAAACCCCCGGTCCCGGACTATTTCCATAATCCGGGCCAGCAGGATGAGGCTGGAGATGTCTTTGTAGGCCGGGTCCCTATCCGGGAAGTGAGTTCCCAGGTCGCCGGCCCCCACCGCGCCCAGGAGGGCGTCACCGATGGCGTGCGTCAGGACGTCGGCATCGGAATGCCCCAAAAGCCCCTGGGAATGCGGGATTTCCACCCCGCCCAGGATCAGCGGACGCCCGGCCACCAGCCGGTGGGCGTCATACCCCAGACCGACTCGCACTTTTCTTCCTCCGCCGCAGGGAAAAGATGACCTCGGCCAGCAGCAGGTCTTCCGGGGTGGTGATCTTCAGGTTAAAGGTGGACCCGGGAACGACCGCCACCGGCTGCTGCAGTTCCTCCAATAAGGAGGCCTCATCGGTGCCATAGAAGTTGCGGCTGTAGGCCTCGGTGAAGGCCCGCCACAAGAGGGGCGCCTGAAAGGCCTGGGGGGTTTGGATCTGCCAGATATCCGTGCGCTCCAGGGTCTGATGCACCTTGCCTTCGGCGGTCACCCTTTTCAAAGTGTCCTGGGCCGGGAGCCCCAACACCGCGCCGCCATGTTTCCGGGCGGCGTCGATGACCTGGCGGATCTGCTCCGGGGTCACGAAGGGCCGGACGCCGTCGTGCACCAAGATGATTTCCAGCTCATCCTCGTTTTTTAGGGCCTTGAGGGCGTGGTAGACGCTGTCCTGGCGCTCTTTGCCCCCGGGGACCAGGCGCAGGACCTTTTTCAGGTTATAGGGGGCGATGACGTTGTCCTGGCAATAGTCCAGATCTTCGGGATGGACCACCACCGTGACTTCCCGAATTTCGGGCATGCCCTCGAAGATCTTCAGGGTATGGGCCAGGATGGGTTTTCCGGCCAGTTGGAGGTAAGGCTTGGGGGTTTGGTGCCCCATGCGCTTTCCGACTCCGGCGGCGGCGATGATGACGGCAATCATGATGGGCGTGCCTTTTGCGGTCCCTGGCAGGAGACGCGACCGGCCCGCCCGGGCAGACGTTGTAAGCTGACGGTGGCGGCCGGGATGGCCGCCGGCGTCTGTAACAATTCTTGGGCCCAATCGCCCAGCCGGAAAAACTCCACCCCCGCCTCCCGGCATCGGGCCAGCAGCCGGGCGAACTCGCCCAGGAAGGGGCCGCCTTCCACCTCGGCATGAATGGTGAGAACCTGGGGCAACCCCTTATCCAGGCGGGAGAGCACCAGGCGGGTAAAATCCTGGGGACCGCAGCCATGGAACCCCAGGAGCTCATCCAGGGTGGGCAGGGTGGTGGGGATTTCCAATAACTTCGTCACGGTGTCCCCGAACGCCGGGAAATAGGGGGTGGTCCCCCGGGTGTCGCTGCCATAAAGAAAATTTCGGGCCGCCAGGGCGGTGCGGCTGGCCAGACTGCATTGCCAGCCGGGCGCGGCAAAGGCCGAGGCCGGCCCTCCCATGAGCGCGGTATAAGTCCTTTGAGCCTGGTCAATCTCCCGGGCGACTTTGGCCGGAGGGAGGTTCAAGAGGTGATCGTGCCAACGCACGTGGTCGTAGCCGTGCAGTCCCACCTCATGGCCGGCCGCGGCTAATTGCGGCGCCAGGTGCGGGGCCGCGGCGCCGATCTGGGGGCCCGGCAGCAGGGTGCCGTAGCACATGGTCTTGAAGCCGTAAAGGGCCGGGGCCCGGGTGCGCCACATCTTTTCCAAAAAACCTCGCTGCCGGAAGATCCGGAAAATCGCCCGGCCGGAATGGTCGGGGCCCAGGGCCAGGAAGAAGCTGGCTTTGACCCCGTGGGCGTCCAGCACCTGCATGAGCGCGGGCACCCCCTTACGAAAACCCTCCAGGGTGTCCACGTCGACTTTGATTCCTAAACGTCTACTCAAAGATTTTCTACCGCAAAGCCTCGGGCTGGCATCCTACCCGGCCCTCAAGGCCCTGATGAGCAGACCTAACCCGCAACATCCGGTTACCCCCCTTCTGGAACTCGTAGGGGACAGACTTGATCTCCACCCTAAACCCATCTTTTTGCAGTTGCCCGATGACCGGCTCGAGGTGGCGGGAAGGTCGGGCGCCTAACTCCAGGAGGGGAAAAATTCTCGCCTCCCGGGCCACCCGGCACAGCTCTTTCACCGACTCCATATGGAACTCCGCCGAGAATTGCTCGCTATAGAGAAAGAGAAAATGCGAACAGAGAGCCAGGTCGAATTC
>CAYNMI010000314.1:0-3024 GCA_964398095.1 uncultured Desulfobacca sp. | reverse complement strand
AGGCCCTGCGCAAGCTCTTTTTCAAGCTCCTGGAACGCCGCCCCATGATCCTGCCCCTCATCCTGACCCTCTAAAGCGGCCCGGAGCGCTCCCGGCAAGTTGGCGATAAAGATCCAGGGGACCGGCCCCCTTGGTCTTCACCGCCTGCTCCCGACCTAATCTCCCTCTGGACCCGACCCCGCCCCCTGTTTATCGGTTCCTTGGGCCTTTACATGGTTGAATAAATGCTTATTTATCTATGGTAGAGAAAATTCCCGGCCACCGCGCTCCTGGGCTGCTTTCCCAATCGCGAACTTCAGCCGTTGGCTTAGGCGGTGGAAGAGACCAATACCCGGATCATGCAGGATCTGGCTTGATCAATGAGGACAACAATGATGGCGAGCCTTTGGCGACGGAGAATATTAGGATTGCTACTGTTGGTGCCGGTGTTTTTCCTGGCCGGGTGCGCTGCGTCAGATACCTATCGGGGTTCCTCTTACGAGGCCTCTTACTCCTCTGAGGTCCCGTCTTCCTTCTACGACAATGACCCGATGTTGCAGGATTGGTACTCTGCCCCCTATTGGCAGCCCAATGTCGGTCCGTGAACCTTGGTTCCGGAGGGGCAAGGGGATTTGAGTGCCGGGGTCGCACCCTCTAACAAAATACCCCCGCTGCCCCTTAAGGCGTCAAGAGGGGTGAAAGATAGGTGCCCCCTTGCCTGAGAATCTCAATCGCCGCCAGGAGCTCCTTTTCCATCTCTTCTTTCAGGAGATAACCTTCGGCCCCTGCCAGCCTGGCCTGATCCACGTATTCCCGGTGGTTGTGCAGACTTAGGATCAGGACCTTGACCTCCGGATGCCTCGACTTGATCAGCCGGGTCGCTTCGACCCCCCCCAGACGCGGCATGGAGATATCCACGACGACCAGGTGTGGGACCCGTTGCTTCAGGCATTCCAGGAGTTCCAGCCCGTCCTGCAACTCCCCGACGATGGTCAGATCCGATTTCTCTTCAATGATTGTTCTAATCCCTTGACGGACCAGAGGATGATCATCCGCCAGCATAATTTTATAAGGAACCGGCGTGACTTCAACCTCCGCGCGGCTCCGGTGCCCTTGCGCCCAGAAAGTCCAGGGAACCCTTTCGGCCCGATATTGCCTGTTATCGGATCCCATATTTCAGTCAACCGTTAAGTGGAATATCTTGAATAACAGTCTTACTATTTCCACCTAAACATGGTATCGGTAGATATACCCATTTCCTCCACGGGAAACAGGTAAACCTCACTGGGTAATTCCCTTAACCGGACCATGACCCGTTATCTCTTGCCTATGGCAGGAAAGCCTCGATATGCCCGCCGCCTTGATCCCCGGTAATTTGCACACCACCGCCATGGCCATCCTGCCCCACGAGGCGGTGGATCCGGCCCTAAACCTGGCCCTCTCCCTGGACATCCCCTTTTGGCCCCAACTCCCTCACCTGAATTATTACGAAGACATGTATGTCCAGGCCGCGGAGCATTTCCCCGGCATCCTCCTCTTCCCGGCCGAAAACCGTCTCCGGTTCGATACGGCCGAATTCCTCGAGGGCCTGCCCCAGCTTCTGGAGCATTGGGACGACCTGGCCTATTTTGACATCTCGCCCCGGTATTCCGTGGTCTATCATCGCTTCCTGGAGTTGGATTTGAGCGGCTATATCGCCATCCGGGGGCAGTTGGAAGGCCCCATCAGCTTCGGGCTGAAGATCCTGGATGAGAACGACCGGCCGGTGATCTTCAATGACGAGGTGCGGCCCATCCTGATGGATTTCATGGCCCGGCGGGTCCAGTCCCAACTAGATCGTCTTAAGGCCAAACACCCCAAAGCCTTTATGTTTATCGATGAGCCGGGGCTGCAGTTCATCTTCAGCTCCGTGTCCGGCTACCCCGACACCCGGGCCAAAGAAGACCTGGACCGGTTCCTGGCCCAGATCGACCGGCCCCGGGGCATCCACCTGTGCGGCAATCCCGATTGGGAATTCCTCCTCAACCGGGACCTGGACATCCTCTCCATGGATATTTACACCAACGCCGAGATCTTCCAATGCTACGGCCAAGCCATCCGGCGGTTCGTGGCCCGGGGCGGGGTGCTGGCCTGGGGCCTGGTCCCCACCGGTTTTGAGCCCTTCACCGCCGAAAGCCAGGACCACCTCATCGCGCACCTGGAGAACCTCTGGCCCACCCTGTTTGCCGCGGGCATTGACCGGGACCAACTCCTGGCCCAGAGTTTGCTCGCGCCCGCCACCTGCTGCCTCATCAACCCGGACCGGGAAAAGACCGTGGCCCAGGCCTACGCCTGGCTCCGGGAGGTGTCCCAGCGCCTGCGGGACAAGTATCGGCTGGAATGACCCATCATGGTTGAGCGGCAAACCCCGGCCATTGTGCTGACCGTGCGGGAATACGGCGAGGCCGACCTCCTGGTGACCTTCCTCACCCCGGGGCACGGGCCCCTCACCGGCATCGCCAAACACGCCCGCAAAAGCCGCCGCCGCTTCGCCCACTGCCTGGAACCCCTGAGCCGGGTGGTCTTTGACCTGTCGCCCCGTCCGGGCCGGGACCTGGAGTTCCTCCAGAAGGGCGAACTGGTGCAATCCTTCCCGGCCCTGCGCCGGGACCTGAAGCGCCTGGGCGCCGCGGCCCTGCTGGCCGAAGTAGCGGGCCTCCTGGCCGGCCCCCCGGAGGCCCATCAGGAGATCTTCACCGCCCTGGAGGAGGCCCTGGCCCTCCTGGAGCAGGGCTCGCCGCCCGATTCCCTGCTCCCGGCCTTCCTCCTCCACCTCCTGGGCCTGGGGGGCTACCGGCCCCGCCTGCACCACTGCGGCGTCTGCGGCCAGGAGCCCGCCCCGCCCCTTTACTTCAGCCTCCCCCGGGGCGGCGTCTTCTGCGGCGCCTGCCGCGGGACCGCCCCCGGGCCCCTCCTGCCGCTGACCCCCGGCGCCTGGAAACTCCTGCGCCTGGCCCAGGACCTGCCCCGTGAAAAACTCTCCCGCCTGCGCTTCCCGCCCGGGCA
>CAYNMI010000313.1:0-3064 GCA_964398095.1 uncultured Desulfobacca sp. | reverse complement strand
TTGATGAAGCTGGTGCTCATCAACCACGCCCTGGAATGCCCCATCTGCGACAAGGGCGGGGAATGCGAACTCCAGAACCTGACCCATGCCCTGGGGGTTCCCACGGTGGACCTGGAAGCGGTGAAGCTGCCGCCCAATCCGGACTACGTCTCCCAGATGGTGGAGCGCCACCCGGACCGCTGCGTCACCTGCGGCCGCTGCGTCCGCATCTGCCGGGACCGGGTGGGGGCCATGGCGATTAATTTCACCCTGCGGGGTTACTTCACTGAGCTGGCCAGCGGCGCCCAACCCCTGGACTGCGAGTTCTGCGGCTCCTGCATCGACATCTGCCCGGTGGGGGCCCTGATCAACAAGCAGTTCAAGTACCGCACCCGGGCCTGGGACGTGGCCCGGACCGAGATCGCCTGTCCCTTCTGCGGCGGCGGCTGCACCTACCAGGTGCACACCAAGGACGGCCGCATCATGCGGGTGGTGAACGAAGACAGCGTGCTGCTCTGCGGCCGGGGCCGGTTCGGCTGGCCGGTGGTGGAAGCCGCCGACCGTCTCACGACCCCCCTCATCCGGGAAGGCAGCAAATTCCGGGAGGCTTCCTGGGATGAGGCCCTGGACCTGGTGGCCGCCAAATTCAAGGAGATCGTGGAGGCCGACGGCGCCAAAGCGATTTACGGCGTCGGCTCCCCCCGGGCCACCAACGAAGCCAATTACGCCTTCCAAAAATTCTTCCGGGAGGGGCTGGCCACCAACCAACTGGACAACCCGGGCCGCTACAACTACGTCCGGGCCCTTAAGGCCATGGCCGAGGTTTTCGGGACCCCCAAGCTGGAAGGGGTGGAGCCCGGCGGCGTCCTGGTCCCGCCCTACCATTCGCCCCTGGCGGTCACAGAAGGGGCCCAGGGAAGCGGCTTCCCCTTTGTCCTGGGCAAGCTGGCTGACCTGCCTAAGGCCGATCTCGTCCTGGTGGTGGGTACGGACGTCACTCCGGAGCTGCCGCCTTTGGGCTGGAAGCTCATGGAAGCTCGGGAGAATGAGAAATTCCGCCTGGTGCTGGCCAATCCCCGCAAGACCAAGTTCGACCGCTACGCTAACCTGTCCCTGCGGTACAAGCCCGGGAGCGAACGGGTCCTCATCGCCGGGCTCATCAAGTTCTTCCTGGCGGAGAACCCCGATTGGACCCCGGCCATCAAGGCCAGCGGCCTGGACGAGTTCAAGGAGAGCGTTAAACTCACTCCCAAGGAAATCACCACCAAGACCGGGGTGGAGGAAAGCGTCCTGAAAGAGGCCGCGGCCCTCCTGGCCCAGGCCCAGGCCCCGGCCATTGTGTTCGGGACCGAACTGCTGAGCCAGGACAAGGGCCAACAGAACGCTTTGGCCCTGGCCGACCTCTTCCTCCTGGTGGGCAAGCCCGAGGCCCCCGGCAGCGCCCTCTACCCCGTGGCCGAGAAGAACAACACCCGGGGGGTCAGCGAAGTGGGTGTCCTGCCGGACATGGGCCCTGGCTACGCCCCGCTGGAAGGCTCGGAGCCCGGCCCCACCCTGGAGGAGGTCCTGGACCTCCTGGAGAAAGACGATCCCGCCGCCCCCAAGGCTCTGTATCTCCTGGGCGGGGATTTGCTCCGCAGCCTCCCCCAGCGCCGGCGGGTGAAAAAACTCCTCAAGAAGGTGCCCTTTATCGCCATCCAGGACGCTTTTCTCACCGATACCGCCAAACTGGCCCAGGTGGTCCTGCCGGTGGCGGTGCACGCCGAACAGGAAGGCACCTTCATGAGCAGCACGGGCCAGTTGGGGTTGCTGCAGCAGGCCCTGCCCGCCAACGGGGTGCGGCCTGACTGGCAGATCATCAGCCAGATAGGGACGCGGATGGGGTTCGCCATGAACTACGTCGCCCCCAAGGTGATTTTCCGGGAACTGGCTGCCAAGATGCCGCTTTGGGCCGGATTGGCGCCCAAGTTGAGTGCGCCGTGCCCGGAAATTAAGACGAATCTGTCCGGCAAGTTCGTGCCCTTCGAGGTGGACATCAGCCTGCCCGGGCGGCGGCCTTATACTTTGATCATCGGCAAATCTTTGCAGCACTCGGGGTCGTACACCACCCATCATCCCGGCGGCACCCTGGCTATCACCGGCCAGGCGCTCCTGAAGATGAATCCGGAGGACGCCCAAAGTCTGGGGCTGGCCCCGGGGGATGAGGCCAAGGTCATTTCCTCCCATGGGGAAATCACGGCGCCGGTGAAATTGACCGCGGAGGTGCCGGCGGGGGTGGTGTTCCTGCCGGAGCATTTCGCCGCCCCGGCCGCCCACGATTTAACCCTTAACTCCAACCTGGTGCGCGTGACCATCCAAAAGGGTTGAGAACATGAATCTACCCATCGTCATAGCTGTCAGCGTCCTCAAGATCGCCGTAGTGATGGGGGTCTTGCTCACCTGCGTCGCCTACACGGTGCTCCTGGAACGCAAGGTCCTGGGGTTCATCCAGTTGCGGTACGGCCCCAACCGGGTAGGCCCCTGGGGCCTGCTCCAGCCCCTGGCCGACGCCCTCAAGCTGCTGTTCAAGGAGGACTTCACGCCGCCGGGAGCCAACAAGATCCTGTTTATCCTGGCGCCGGTGATCACCGCCTCCGCGGCCTTCCTGCCCTTTGCGGTCATCCCCTTCGCCGGCAACATTCTGCCGCCGGAGATCACCTTCTACGGCCACAAGATCAACTTGACCGTGGCGTCCCTTAACCAGGGAGTCATCGGGGACACCAACATCGGCCTGCTGTATATCTTCGCGGTGGGCTCCCTGGGGGTGTATGGCGCTATCCTGGGCGGCTGGGCCTCCAACAACAAGTATTCCCTGTTGGGCGGCCTGCGCCTCTGCGCCCAGATGGTCAGCTACGAACTGGCCCTGGGCCTGTCGGTCATCGGCGTGATCATGCTGGCCGGGTCCCTGAGCACCGTTTCCATCGTGACCGCCCAGAAGTCCATCCCGTTTATCGTTTACCAACCCCTGGGCTTTCTGATCTTCATGACCGCGGCCATGGCCGAATGCGGCCGGACGCCCTTTGACCTTATCGAGTGCGAAAACGAG
>CAYNMI010000312.1:0-3083 GCA_964398095.1 uncultured Desulfobacca sp. | reverse complement strand
CCGTTGACCCTGAAGGAACTGGGCCCGGAAGGGGCCCAGCAGGCCAAGAAGCGCACCGCGGCCTATGAGGCCAACGCCGCGGCCGCGTCCTTTTATGCCGCCACCCTGGCCAGTTCCGAAGGCGCTCCCGGCCGGGCCTATCTCAAAAAGCGCGGCCTCACCCCTGAGGTCATCCGGGCCTTTCAACTGGGTTATGCCGTGGATGAATGGGACGCCCTGCGGCGCCACTTCCAGGGCCGGGGCATCTCCCTGGAGCTGGCCCAGGAAGTGGGGCTCCTGGCGCCCCGGGACCGGGGCGGCTTTTATGACCGCTTCCGGAATCGCATCATCTTTCCCATCTTCGACCGGCAAGGCCGGGTCATCGCCTTCGGGGGCCGGACTATCGGCGACGGCGAGCCCAAGTACCTCAACTCCCCGGAAAGCCAGTTGTATTCCAAAGGGCGCACCCTTTACGGCCTGCCCCAAGCCGCCGACGCCCTGCGGGCCAGCGGCGTGGCCCTGGTGGTGGAGGGCTACCTCGACCTCATCGCCCTGCAGGTCAAGGGCATCGGCAACGTCCTGGCCACCCTGGGCACGGCCCTGACCCGGGAGCAGGTGCGCCTCCTGAAATCCCTGGCGGACCAGGTGGTGCTGGTCTATGACGGCGACGCCGCCGGGGCCAAGGCCATGAAGCGGGCCTTTCCGCTGTTCGCCCAGGAGAATCTGGCGGTGCGGGCCCTGCCCCTGCCCGGCGGCATGGACCCGGACGATTACGCCCGGAAGCACGGAGTAGACCTGTTCCAATCGGCCTGGGACTCGGCCCAGCCCTGGTTCAGCTACCTCTTGGAAGACCTTATCACCACGCACGGCCTGGACATCGAAGGCCGGGTGCGGATTTTGGAGGAACTGCGCCCTTACGTCCAGGCCCTTACGGACCCCGTGGAGCAGGATTTGTGGCTGCGGCATACCGGCCAGCGGCTGGGAGTAGACCAGGCGGCGCTGCGCCGGAGTCTCACCTCCCTGGCCCCCATTTCGGCCGCCCGCCTGGACCCGACTCGAAGTATAGTCGTTGATCAGGAGAAAAAGCTGCTGCGCTGGGTCCTGGGCCACCCGGAAGCCGTGAGCCCTGAGGAGCTGGAAGAGTGGACCGAGGAGTTCAAGAACCCCGAGTTAAAGGGGCTTTTGGAACTAATCATCAATAGTTATCGGGAACACGGCGGCTTGGATCACGGTCTTCTGGTGCAGCAGGCCACTGATGAAACCCAACGGCAGCACATCTGTGCCCTGACCTTAGAGGAGGACGAATCAGAAGGTCCGGCGGGAGACTTTTTGGCCGAGGCATGGCGCCGGGATCTTAAGGTAAAGCACCTGAAGAGGACCCGGGTCAGACTGAAAGAAAGGCTTCAAAACGCCTCAGATGACGAAGGAATGGCCTTGCAGGTTCAGTGGCGGGAAATCGATCAGCAATTGAAAGAGCTATCGGCTGTATAGCAAAAGGAGAAAATGGATGAATAAGGGAATGGGAATGGACGGCTTTCAGGATATCATGCCCATGGGGGATGATGAAAACTTGATCACCGTGGATGACCTGAATGACTCCCTATCTCCCGAAAGCCTCTTGAATGAGCAGATGAAGGACATCATGATCTTTGATGACCTGGAAATACCCCCTCCCGAGGCCTCCAGCATGGCCATCCCCCCGCAGACTCACCTGGGTGCTGGTGGAGGGGATTTGGGCCTGGAACCGGAGAGCGCCACCAAATTTGACGATCCGGTGCGCCTCTACCTCAAGGAAATGGGGACCGTGTCGCTGCTCACCCGGGAAGGGGAAGTGGAGATCGCCAAGCGCATTGAAGACGGGGAAAGAGAGGTGCTTCATGCCCTCCTGGAGGTGCCCTTTACCTTTAAGCAGATTATGGGGCTGGTGAACCGGTTGGAAGAGGAAAAGCTGTCACCCCAGGGCACCCTGGATGATTTCGGTGAAGATGATCCTGCCATAGATCTGTCCACCCAGAAGTCCCGGATCATGAAAGTGATCCATAAAGTTCGCTCCCAGGAAGAAAAAGTCCGGCAGATGCTGAAAGAAATTGCGGCCCTGCCCCGGAAAGACGAAGCCCGTCTGCACTTGGAGCAGAAGATTGCCGCCCAGCGCCTGCGCATGGTGGAGAATTTCAAGAGCCTCCGGCTGGAGCGCCATCATCTGGAAGACATCCTCGACCGCCTGCGCCAATTCGGCTATATCGTCCGGGATTGTCAGCGCAAGCTGGGAAAGCATCTGGGGGCCGCGGGCCTGTCGGCCACCAGGTATCGGCAGCTACGCCGGGAACTCAAAAACGGCAACCCGGACCTGCGTTTGCCCGAGGGATTGGTTCCCGAGCGCCTGGGGGAGTTGGATGAGGTTTGGAACCAGTCCCGGCGGCGGCTGCGGCGCTTGGAGACCGAAGTGGGGCTGGCGGCCAGCCGTCTTCTGGCTGCCCTGGTCAAGGCGGAAAAGGGGGAATACCAGGCCCAAAAGGCCAAACGGGAACTCGTGGAGGCCAATCTCCGTCTGGTGGTGAGCATTGCCAAGAAGTACACCAATCGGGGATTGCAATTCCTGGACCTGATTCAGGAAGGCAATATCGGCCTGATGAAGGCCGTGGAAAAATTTGAATATGAGCGGGGTTACAAATTCAGCACCTACGCCACCTGGTGGATCCGCCAGGCCATCACCCGGGCCATCGCCGACCAGGCCCGGACCATCCGCATTCCGGTCCACATGATCGAAACCATCAACAAGCTGATCCGGACCTCCCGCTACCTGGTCCAGGAGATCGGCCGGGAGCCCACCCCCGAGGAGATCGCCGTCAAGATGGAGTTCCCGCTGGAAAAGGTGCGCAAGGTCCTGAAGATCGCCAAGGAGCCCCTCTCCCTGGAAACGCCCATCGGCGACGAAGAAGACAGCCACCTGGGAGATTTCATTGAAGATAAAAAGATCTCCACGCCCATCGAGGCGGTGGCCAACCTCAACCTGGCGGACCAGACCCGTAAGATGCTATCCACCCTCACCCCCCGGGAAGAAAAAGTGCTGCGCAAGCGCTTCGGCATCGGCGAAAAAACCGATC
>CAYNMI010000311.1:0-3084 GCA_964398095.1 uncultured Desulfobacca sp. | reverse complement strand
GTGAGCGAATTCACCGCGGCGCGGCTGCTGTATAAGGCGTTGGGGTATATTTATCAATCCCGGAGGAAATAACGGTTTTCAGTTGGCAATTAAATATGTGCCCAAGCTGAGCTTGGGCGGAAAATAGTTCGTTCCCAAGTACAACTTGGGAACGAGGGAAAAAATACTTGCAAGGGTAAACCGATGCGGCGGAAGCACGAAGATTTTCACGACGGGGCCAAGGACGGCTTGACTCCGCTGGAGCCCCTGGATGTGAATCGCATCCGGGATTTTGACGAGCTTTTGCGCGCCATGGGCAAGACCGCGTTCGGGGGCCGCAGTCTGGGCGAGGCCGCGGAGGTCTTGACGCAAATGGTGCGGGACCCGGACTGCGCCATTGTGGGCACCTTTTCCGGGGCCATGAGCGTGGCCAAGATGGGGCTGATGATCTGCGAGATGATCGACAAGGGCTGGCTCCAGGTGATCATCACCACCGGGGCCCTCATCGCCCACGGCTTCATCGAAACCCTGGGCCGGGTGCACTACAAATACCCGGAGCAGGTCTCGGACCGCCAGCTTTTCCAGCAGGGCTACAACCGCATCTATGACACTTTGGAGATGGAAGCCAATCTGGATTATGCCGAAGACGTATTCGGCGCGGTGTTAAAGGGGCTGGACCCGGAGGCGGTCTGGTCCTCGGCCAGTATTTGCCGGGAGTTGGGGAAATATCTGGCGGCCCAGAGCGACAGCCCCGGCATCTTGCGTTCCGCCTATCTGAAAGGGGTGCCGGTATTTATCCCGGCCTTCACCGATTCAGAACTGGGTCTGGACCTGGCGGGCTTCATGGTGCGGCAGGCGTTGGCGGCCGGCGCCGACATCGGCGCGGCCCTGGGGTCGGTGTCGCTAAAATTCAACCCCTTCCTGGACCTGGGCGCTTATGCGCAGAAGGCCCTGGCGGCCCCGAAACTGGGAATCTTTACGGTGGGCGGCGGCGTGCCCCGCAACTGGGCCCAGCAGGTGGCGCCTTACCTGGATCTGCTGCACACCCGCCTGAAGCTGGATTTGCCGGAGATGCGGTTTCAGTATGGGGTGCGGCTCTGTCCGGAGCCGGCTCACTGGGGGGGATTAAGCGGTTGTTCTTACAAGGAAGGGGTGTCCTGGGGCAAATTTGTCTCGCCGGAGGACGGCGGCCGGTACGCGGAGGTGCTCTGCGACGCCACCATCGCCTGGCCCCTCCTGCTGGCGGGCGTCAGCCAGCGTCTTCACAAAGCCCCGACCGCCTGAAGCAAGCCGGGATGATGCCTCAGTGCGGACCCTGACCCAGGGCCGCCATGCCGGCGACGAGCACCATGACGAACACGGCGCCCCACAGCGCCAGCTTCGTGGTGTTGAACCCCGAGAAGCCCTTTAAATACTTCCTGTAGTCCATAACCTACTCCGCGGATTTTTAACATTCTCTCTGAGCATAGCGGCGGCGGCTCAAGCTGACAATCGGGAGTTCCACTGATTTTGCGGGGCAAGAAGCCTGAATCTGCCGGATGATTTGGCAAAGCAGAGATTAATGGCGGCCACAGGCCGCCCTATATCGCCACAGGCTGGAAAGCCTGTGCCACCGGAGCTGCATAGATTTTCAAGGCAGGGCCTCAAAATCTTCATTTCCGATAAGTTGTGGAGTTTCCTTGATTTTACCCTCTCCGCCCTCAGGAGGGAGAGGGCAAGGTGAGGGGAGGTGATCAACCGGCGAAGCCACCCCTCACCCCAACCCTCTCCCCTCGCAGGGGAGAGGGGGTGTTTGAGTTGTGTATGTCAAGTTCTGCAAATTGATCGAGGCATACAGGTTTTTTTTGTTTTCCTCCGCCGTTGAGTTGAGCCGCGGAGGGGGTTGTGTATGTCAAGTTCTGCAAATTGGTCTAGGCATACGGTTTTTTTTAGTTCTCCCGAGTTGCAGGGTTGAGCCGCGGAGGGCCGCCGAGAATGGGCCCTAAATTGCTCGTCGGAGGCGGCCCGGAGAGGCGCCATTTTTTGGGTCAATCCAGGCCACCCCTCAGGCAAAATCGTTGCCGGACACTACTGGGATTTAGGGGGATTTGCAGCCATTAAGCGGAATGAATTGGTGGCAAACATTATAGCTGAGAAGCTCAGGGAGGGCCGTCGCCGGGGGCCGGGGGCTGGCAGCCGCAGGAGGCGCAGCTACAGAGTTTTTCTTCCTTCAAGGTGTGGTAGCCTTCCCGGACCAGGAGGACGACGATGAGCAGCCCGATCACCGGGTCGGCCTGCCAGATGCCGAACCAATAATTGAGCCCCAGGCCGATGAACAGGGCCACGGACAACATGCCGCAGGCCAGGGACTGCTTGGCGTCGGCCATGAGGCTGGCGCTGCCCAGGGATTTTCCCGTGCGGTATTTGAGATAGAACAACACGGGCATGGCGAGCATGGCGGCCAGGGCGATAAAGATGCCGAAAAGGCTGGGAGCGGGGATTTCCTGGCGGATTAATTTGGCCAAGGACTCATACAAGACGTAGGCGGCCAGGACAAAGAAGGTATAGCCCACGATCCTGACGGCCCGGCGTTCCAGGCGCGCCTCCTCTTCGGGGCTCAGGGTGGCGCGCCGGGCGAAGCGCCAGACCATCACCCCGCCGGAGAGGGATTCCACCAGGCTGTCCAGGCCGAAGCCCACCAGGGCGACGGAGCCGGCCAGGGCGCCGGCCACCAGGGACAGGACACATTCCGCCAGGTTGTAGGCGATGGTGGCGTAGGAGAGATATAAGGCGGTGCGGCGTTGGTTAGTCATATTAGTAGAGTAAGCAGTGAGCAGTGAGCAGTAAGCAGTAGGGCGGGGGTCCCGCCCGCCAGTGGTGCGTAAAACGCACCCTACGCAAAACTTTTCAAGACAGCAGTGAGCAGTGAGCAGTGAGCAGTCCTGCATGGGGCTGCGGCTCACCCGTAAATCATGAAAAGATGGTAGGGCGGGCGTCCCGCCCGCCAGTGGTGCGTAAAACGCACCCTACGCAAAACTTTTCAAGACAGCAGTGAGCAGTGAGCAGTGAGCAGTCCTGCATGGGGCTGCGGCTCACCCGTAAATCATGAAAAGATGGTAGGGCGGG
>CAYNMI010000310.1:0-3088 GCA_964398095.1 uncultured Desulfobacca sp. | reverse complement strand
GGTTCACGATGCGGAACCCGTCCTCCAGGGAATAGACCCCGGCCAGACACAAGGCGGTCAATTCGCCCAAACTGTGCCCGGCCAGAGCCACCGGCTGGACGCCCAGGGCCAAAAGGTATCGAGCCATGGCGTATTCCATGGTGAACAGGGCCGGTTGCTGCCAACGAGTTTTCTGGAGATTTTCCTCTTGATCGTGGAACAGCAGTTGCAGAAGGTCGAAGTCTGCGGCTGCGGCAGCCCGATCCATAAACTCCTTGATGACGGGAAAGGACTCGTAGAGCTCCCGCCCCATGCCGGCATAGTGGAATCCCTGCCCGGGAAATACCAGGGCGAGCGGCAGCAACGGCTGATCTTCAGGCCTCAGGAAGATCCCCTGCTGCGCCCACGACCTCAGCGCCTTGGGTGAGACCTTGCCGTTCCCGGCAAGTGAGGCTGACCTCTCGATAACCGTGAGCGCCTCGGCCTCGGTTGCCGCCACCACGGCCATCCGCCAGTTACGGCCGTCCATCCCGGTCTTGAAAAAAGAGACCCCCTGGAGTGGGGGAGAACCCAAACCCGGCTCTCGGCTGGGGGCGACCAAAATCGTCTCCGCGGCATCCATGGCCTGCTCCACCTGCACGACGTAGTTGGAACCTCCGAACCCAAAGGCGTTGACCTGAAGCCTCCTGGGCCGACCGTTTTTGCACTCCCAATTAAGGGGCTCCGGAGCGATGATGAGCCCCGATCTTTCCAGGTCGATTTCCGGGTCTGGATGCAGGTAATTGAGGGTGGGAGGAAAAACTCCCGCCTGCATGGCCATCACGCCGCGAATGAGGCTGTTAATGCCCGAGGCTCCCAGTAAGTGTCCGATCTGGGATTTGAACGACGTGATCACCGTGCGCTTGGCGCCATTGAAGAACGCCTGCAAAGCGCGGACCTCCTCCACGTCCCCCTGCCGGGTGCTGGTGGCATGGCATTCCACCAGGTCCACCGACTCGGGTCCATAGGGGAGCCCTTGGAAAGAGGCGCGGATGGCGATCTCTTGGGTGACGCTGGCGGACTCCACCATGCCCAGATGGCTGTTGCTTGCCCCCATGCCGGTGATCACCGCGTGGACCGGCGCGCCCCTGGCCCGGGCCAGGCTTTCCCGCTCGATGACGATTATGCCCCCGCCTTCGCCCAGGACCATCCCGTCTCTTTCGGCATCGAAGGGGCGGGAGGCCTCGTGAGGAGGCCTTTCCTTCCCGGACAGCCCAAAAAGTGCGCCCAGGCCGGAGAATTCCAGAAAATGCATGGGTTTTAACGGCTCTTCGCCCCCGCCGACGATGGCGGCGTCGATGATGCCGTTCTGGATCATCTGGATGGCGCTGTAAAGTGCCACCAGTGAGGTGGCGCAGGCGGCGGAGACCGAATAGCTGGGCCCCGTGAACCCATACCGGTTGCAGATGAAACCCGCCGCGGCGCAGTTGAGCCGGCCCAGGAGAGTGGTGTCGTCCGGGGCCAGGCGTCCGGACCTCAACTCCTGGTCGATGGCGTTCTCCTGATCCGGCGTGAGGTGAACCGCCCGCTTGATGTCGGCAAGGATTTCGTAAGCGTACCCCCTGATGAGGAGTGCGGGAAGGGTTCCGGCCGCCTCTCCCGAGTTCTGGGAGATGAGGACCCCGATGCGCTCCCGGGGGATGTCTGAAGAAAGGAGGCCGGAGGCCCGGATGGCCCGGTCCGCCAGCCACATGGAGATCTTGGTGGAATCCGTCATGGTCCGGAAATCATGGGGGGACATCCCCAGTTCAGTCCGGGAGATCTGCAAGTCTTGGAAGGCGCCCACCTTGCAGTAGGTCTTGTCGGGCACGAACGGGCGCGGATCATAATACAGCTCGTGATTCCACCGGGAAGACGGCACCGGGGTAATCCCGCTCTTCAGGGCCAGGCTTGCCGCCCAGACCTCCTCCGGGCTTTTCCCCAGGGCATTTACCAGGCTCATCCCCGTGATGGCCACCCGGTCAGGCGGGTCTTGATGGGGCGTAACCCGCGGCATTCCCTGGCCAACCCCGACGGCGGGGGTTTCTCTAGCAAGCCCGGGGCCGGGTGGAGATGGCGAGATGGAGTCGGTCGCCCCCGCAAAGGGCGACTGCAGCCTCAGCGGACCCGCGGCCAGGTCGCGGTGAAAGTACTGTAGGTTCAGGACGTTATGGATGAGGCCGGCGCAGGCCCCACTCATGAATTGCCCGCGTTCACGACAGGTCTGCTCCGAAAGAGGCGCCCCGCCTGGCCGGTCCAGACCCCGGGCCGCCGCAAACAGGCTCCCTGCGGTCATCTCCTCCATTTTCGCCCGAAAGGCGGCCTCGTCCTGCCGGCCCCCGGCAAACTCCCGCTCCAGGGATAAGATAGCCGCCATTCTCGGGGTCCGCAAAGATCGCACCCGCAGCCCGGTATCCTGGCCTGAGACGAGGGTTTCCCCCGGGGGCGATTCCAGGATCATCTGCTGATAGAGCGCCGTCAAGGCGCGGGTTTCCACGATCTCCTGGGTGGCCAGATAGGCGGTGCCCATCTGGATGGCGTCCGCGCCCAGCATGGCAGCTATGAAGGCGGTCTCCCGATTGAAGATACCCCCGGCCAGGATCACCCGGCAGTTTTGGAACCGGGCTGGGTCTCGCCGTTTCAGGTCCAATACCACTTGAGCCAGGGTCAGGGTGCTATGTGGCCCCACGTGGCCGCCGGCCTCATAGCCCTCGCAGATCACGTACCGGACGCCGGCTTCCAGGGCGAGCCGCATCAGGGCCTCATCCGGCGCGATATACACGACCTCCAGACCCTGCTCCAGCAATTCTTTTAAGAAGGAGAGATTACCTCCGGCGATCACCACCAAACGCGGGCGGTGTTGCTTTATCCAGGCCAGATGCGTCTCCCTGAAAGGGTTCTCCGCCAAAGAGACGACATTCACTGCATAAGGACGCCCTCCCATGATCTCCGGCAGGCGTCCCAGCCTCCCTTCCAGAGCCGCCGCGTCCATCAGGCCCAGGGCGATGGTCGGCAAGCCGCCGGCATCGGCGACCATTGAGGCAAACTCCGGGACATCGGTGATCCAGGACATGGCCCCCTGGATAAAGGG
>CAYNMI010000309.1:0-3093 GCA_964398095.1 uncultured Desulfobacca sp. | reverse complement strand
GCATTGCACGGGGAATGACGCGATCGCGTTTTTCAGAACCAGGTTTGGGGAAAAAATAGTCAAGCCGATGGGGGCCGGGAGAATTCTGGAATTCTGAGCAAGGAGGCGGGAAGCCAGGCGTATACTTGTTGCCTGGAAGCGCACCTGGCGGATTTCAGCCCCACATCGGCACAGGCGGGACGCCTGGGCCACCAAGAATATTCTCACAGATACGGTTACGAGGGGTGGATTGGCCGCATTCCAGCTTGCACCGGTTGGTGGAACGCGGCATTTATGACCCGGATGGGGCGGCGGATGATAGTGTGCGGGGTTTGGAGATGGAATGACGCGGCAGGCGGGAGGCGCGGCGCTTTTCCGCCCTACGGGGCTTGGCTATTGATTCTCATCAACTTCTCCATTGAACCCCTAAACTTCTTAACATATCAAATGTATGGACGTAGGGAACATCAAAAGCCTGGCAAACATTCGGAATTGGTACTTTCCTTCTAATAGTTGGATTAAATGCTTCGAGCGTAACGGCAATACATCCCTTAGCTTTAGCATAAGCGATCAGCCAACCATCAGCGCCTCTTGCGAATTCAGCTTTTGCTGCATCTGAGAATTGGTTCTGGCTTTGTACCCAAACCATAATTTCTCTATAAGATTCTTGGACGTCTTCTTCAGCAGTCGAAATAAATGCATCAGAAAAATCATTTTTTGCCCAATGTGCAAGATCGTCCTTTCCGCGCTCCAATTCATCTTTTACATAATCAATACTTAAAATCCTGCCTTTTCCTGCAAGACGGATTAAATTTTTCCAAAACGCCGGAGCCAGATCAAATGCATAATAAAAATTCTTAGCGGTAATAAACACATTGGAATCAGGAATAAATATTGGCAAATCCATCTCTATCGCCTTCCGCTTCTGAGGTATTTCATATAATTATCAAATGTATTGCCATAAAGTCCGGTCAGGCGATAGGCTTCAGAGTAAAGCATCTTGCCTTCTATGACTGCGTTTGCAACAGCGGAGGCGAATGGTCGGCCAACGCGGGAATTTTGAGTACGGTAGAAGTCACCCCCTGTTGGCTGAGATGCAGCTTGGCGTCGTTCTTTTTCTTCCTTTCGATATGCGTGATAAAAGTCGAAAAAGGCATCTTTTTCAATCAATTGCAAATCCAATGCCCTGCGGGCTGCCACAAGAACACTAACCTTGAAATCTCTGGCAATCACTTGAAAAGGCTCAGAATCATTTTTAACAGAAGGCCAAATTTGACGTAACTTTCGTTCAGGGACTAGGAATTCAGCTGCCACTCGATTGCACGCCTGTTCAACCGGCTCATCTGCGGGTAACATTTCGCGCAAATCGAAAGCGGCGCTGCTTCCAAAAAAGACGTGAGCCAATTCATGAGCGAGTGTGAACATCTGTGCGGCTTTGGCGTCAGCTCCATTGACAAATACAAGAGGGGCATACTTGTCCACAAGGACAAATCCTCTAAACTCAGAAGGATCGAGTTTGCGATGTGTATTATTTTCAACAACTCCATTGACAACAACTAAGATACCCGCATTTTCCATTGCCTGTCGAAGTAAACCTAGGGCATCTTCCCAGGTCCGTTGATGGGCCGCCCAGCCCTCATCTAATCTCAATGCACGACGAATATGATTAGCGATAGATACCGGCTTGTCATCAGGACGGGCCGACCATGCAATCGGCGACGGTTCCTGACCTTCCTCGATTAAGAACTCGCGCATCCAATCCTGCCGCCGTTGCATTAATTGGATGGTATCAATCAGATTGGGACTTGGTCTGCTTGGTGTTTTATCGCCAAGTGTACGAAAATGAGGAATGGGCAACCGAACCTCAGGTGGTTCGGGCAGGAAAAAAAATCCCAGCGGTGTTAGTGTGGCTTTTGCCAAGGATTCTAATTGGCGACGTGTAGGTTGGCCTTGGCCATCAACCCATTGCCAGATTTTGGGAAATTTGGGCTGTAGGCCGTCTGGTGTTAACCCAGCGCGGTCGATTGCCCATAGCAAAACATCTTCGTTAATGGCCACCTTACTCATGCGACCACTTCCTCTTTAGTCCGAATTACAGTGAGGGAAATTCTGCCGGCAAGCGATAGATCAGGAGCACCAAAGATGCGACCGAGCCGAGGGTGAGAAACTAAATGGCTCATAAATGCTTGGTCCTATCTCTTTATCGGCTGTAACTGAAACTTCTCCTGCAAGGAATGGAATGCAAAGATAATGCCCACGCCACTGCTATGAAACTAGACGATTAGACGTCAATTGAGGTTAACGGTGTAAATTCTCCGATATCTACATTAGCGCATTTTTAAAACGGGGAAAAGCTATATTCGCACTTTCTTCATAATAATACATATAAGAATCGGACTTATCATTATCAACCAGAAAATTACCCCACTTTCCTTAACGCGGTGGCAATCTGCACCCTGGTGGCCTGCCAGGCAGGAAAGAGTCCGGCGGCGAGGCCGACGGCCAAAGAGACGGTCAGGCCGATGACGGCGGTTTCGGGGGAGACGGAGAGGCCGGGGAAGTATTGGGCGACTTCGGTGGGGAAGAGGCGCATGGCGGGGAAGCTTAAGGCCAGGCCGAGGGTGCCGCCCACGAGCGAAAGCAGGAGGGATTCGCCGAGGATGAGGGCCGCGAGGTGGCGGGCCTTGAAGCCCATGGTCTTGAGCGCAGCGTATTCGGGCAGGCGCTCCCTCGCGTTCATGGCCATGGTGTTGGCGAGCACCCCTAAAATCACCCCGATGACCAGCCAGGAGACCACCCGGATGGCGACGAGGATGGCGGAGGTCATCTCGACGAAACTCATCTGGAAGGCGGCCTCGGTCTCGGTCAGAGTTTCGGCCAGGGAGTTTTTGAAGGCCGCGTCGATTTTGGCGGAAACGGGGGCGGCCAGGGCCGGGCGGGCGATTTGGACCAGATACCAGCCCACCTGGTCGGCCATATCCGGGGCGATTTTTTTCAGGGTTTCATTGAGATAATCCCAGTGAAACAAGAGCTGGGTCTCGTCGGTGTTGGGAAATTCCCCTTTATAGATGGCCCGGAGCACCAGGCGGTAGTCGCCGGGGAAATAGGTGCCCT
>CAYNMI010000308.1:0-3098 GCA_964398095.1 uncultured Desulfobacca sp. | reverse complement strand
GGCATTCGTCCCCGTCGCCGAAATAGGCCGCGGCGTCTTCGGGCCACTGGTTGGCCTCCGCCAGGAACATCCGGCCCTTGAACTTCTGGTCCACCCGCCGCCGGAGGGCCTTGAGAAAGGCGTGACTCTCCGGCAGGTTCTCACAGTTGGTGTTAACCCCCTCATAGAGGTAGGGCACCGCATCCAGCCGGAGGCCGTCCACCCCCATTTCCAGCCAGAAGTCCAGGGTGCGGAAAATGGCTTTTTTCACATCCGGGTTCTCGAAATTCAGGTCGGGCTGGTGGGCGTAAAACCGGTGCCAGTAGTAGGCCCGGGCCACCGGGTCCCAGGACCAGTTGGAGGCTTCGAAGTCTTTAAAGATGATCCGGGCCTGGCGGTACTTTTCCCGATGGTCGCTCCAGACGTAAAAATCCCGGTGCCGGCTGCCGGGTTTGGCCCGCCGGGCCCGTTGGAACCAGGGGTGCTGGTCCGAGGTGTGGTTGATGACCAGTTCGGTGATCACCCGGAGACCCCGCCGGTGGGCCTCCCGCAGGAAGGCCCTGAAATCCCGCAAGGTGCCGTAATCGGGGTTGACGTCGGCGTAGTCGGAGATGTCGTAGCCGTCGTCCCGCATGGGCGACGGATAGAACGGCAGCAGCCAGATGGCCGTGATCCCCAGATCCTGGAGATAATCCAGCTTCTCGGTGAGGCCCTGGAAATCCCCGATGCCGTCCCGGTCACTGTCATAAAAAGAGCGGACGTGGACCTCGTAAATGACCGCGTCTTTGTACCAAAACGGGTCTTCATCGGTAAGGAGTAGCGGTTTTATATGAGCCATAATTTAGATATCGGCTTTCAGCAGCCAGACTGCAATACAGATCATGGCTTGGCCAACGCCAGCCGCACATGTGGGGTGCGTTTTATGCACAAATGCACCGGTTTTTTGGGTGGCCCAGGCTTTCCAGCCTGTGCCCTAAATGTAGGGTGGGCACCGCCCACCATTTTTCGTCTATAGCGTTTGCCAAAAATTCTTTCTGATTGCTGGTTTTTTAAATCCCCCTAAATCCCCCTTTTTCAAAGGGGGACTTTCTAAACGAATTCGCCAAGTTCCCCCCTTTGACAAAGGGGGGCTAGGGGGGATTTGGATTAATAGAGCATGTCTTATAAAGTGAAGAAACTTTTAGTATCCCCTCTAACCCTTGCCCTCCGGGTTCCCGGCCTCACAAATAATAATCAAAATCCCGCTCGGTGCGCACCCGCCGCCGGATGCGGAAGATATAGGCCGGCGCCACCCCGGGGTTGAGCTCCACGTAATTGCGGGGGCCCTGCCACAAAAACCGGGTCTCCCCCAGGAGGTCGTGGACCTGATAGGGCTGCTGCGGGTCCAGCCCCCACTCCCGCAGAGGCAGTTCCAGCCACCCTCCCAGGGCGTGGTGCGGGTTGAGGTTCACCACTACCAGAATGATATTGGCCAGTTCTTCCGTATATTTACTGTAACAGATCAACTGCTCGTTATCTATGGGGTGGAATCTCAGGTTCCAGTCCCCCTGGAGGGCCGGGTTGTCCCGGCGGATAAAGTTCACCCGGGCGATGAACTCTTTCAGGCTGTCGGGCCGCTTGAGATCCCAGGCCTTCAGCTCGTACTTCTCCGAATCCAGGTACTCTTCGCTGCCGGGCTCCTTGGCCCGGGCTTCGCACAGCTCAAAGGCCGGGCCGTAGATACCGTAGTTGCCCCCCAGGGTGGCGGCCAGCACCAGCCGGATCATGAAGGCCGGCCGGCCCCCGAACTGCAGGTATTCCGTCAGGATGTCCGGGGTGTTGGGCCAGAAATTGGGGCGGAAATACTCCCGCACCGCAGAAGCCGTGAGTTCGGTGCAATACTGGGTGAGCTCCCACTTGGTGTTGCGCCAGGTAAAATAGGTGTAGGACTGGCTGAACCCCAGCTTGGCCAGGCGGTACATGACCTTGGGGCGGGTGAAGGCCTCGGCCAGGAAGATCACCTCGGGATGCGCGGTCTTGACCTCGGCAATCAGCCATTCCCAGAAAAGAAAGGGCTTGGTATGGGGATTGTCCACCCGGAAAATCCGGATGCCCTGCTCAATCCAGAACATCATGATGCTCTTGAACTCTTCCCAGAGGTCCCGCCAGTCTTCGGTCTCAAATTCCAGGGGGAAGATGTCCTCGTATTTCTTGGGCGGGTTTTCGGCGTATTGCACCGTGTTATCCGGGCGCCACCGGAACCAGGAAGGGTGCTCTTTGACGTAGGGGTGGTCCGGGGCCCCCTGGATGGCGAAATCCAGCGCCACTTCCAGGCCGTGTTCCCGGGCCCGGGCCACCAGGCGCCGAAAGTCGTCCAGGGAGCCCAACCGGGGATGCACCGCCTTATGCCCCCCTTCCCCGGCGCCGATGGCCCAGGGGCTGCCCGGGTCGTCCGGTCCGGCCGCGGGGGCGTTGTTTTTGCCCTTGCGGTTCATGCGGCCGATGGGGTGGATGGGCGGCAGGTAGAGCACGTCGAACCCCATGCTGGCGATGTAGGCCAGCCGCGCCTCGCAGTCCTTAAAGGTGCCGTATTTACCTGGAATCGGGCTGCAGGAGCGCGGAAACATCTCGTACCAGGTGCTGAACCGGGCCGCCACCGGGTCCACCACCACCTGCAGGTTCTTGTCGTAAAGCGTGGCGAACCGCCGGTCGGGATAGCGCCCTATCAAGTCGGTGAGCTCCGGGCTCAGGGCGGCAGCCACCCGGGGGGCCTCTTCCCCGGCCTCCCTGAGGCGGGCCGCCCAGTCCTGAAGCTGCCGGGCCGCCTTTCCCCGGGCCCGCCGCTGGGCGGCTTCCACCAGGTTTGCCCCCATGAGGAGCTCCACCGCCACCCCCTGCCCGGCCTCGACTTTCTTCTGGAGGAACTGCTGCCAGGTGCGGAAATGGTCAATCCAGGCCTGAACGGCGTAGGTATAGCGCCCCAATTGGGAAACGGTAAACTCCCCCCACCAGCGGTCGTTGACCAGGGGCGCCATGGGCGCCTCCCGCCAGTCCGAGTCCGCCTCCTCCCGATAGAGCAGCACGGCGGACAGGACTTCGTGGCCGTCCGCCACGATATCCGCCTCCACCCGGAGCCGGTC
>CAYNMI010000307.1:0-3100 GCA_964398095.1 uncultured Desulfobacca sp. | reverse complement strand
GGTTCATTATCTTATCAATTTGTGCAGCTCGGCCTACAAATAGCTCAACGGGAACCGGTTGCCCCGGATAAAAAGGACTTTTCCCTTTGGTAAACTCTTCCATATTCACCTCTATAATTTAGCCGCCAAACAGTTCGCTGATCCGGGTTTCTTGGCAAAGATAAACTCCGGGGCCTTGGCCTTACCAAAGACATTATAGGTTATTTCCCCCTGGCATGCACCAGCCGTTCCCACTCCTCATACTTGGGATAATGCAGGTAGAAATACCCCAGGGAAATTACCATAAAAACATAGAAATCCAGGGGGTTACCGGCCAGCAAAAACAGGACCAGACCCAGGAGCGCCACGGATTCGCACAGGGCAAAGGTGATGATGGCCGCCTGGGGCAGGTTATCTACCGATTTGGCCGGGACGATTTTCTTGACGACCTTGATGGCCCCGTACTGGGCCGCGGCCACGGCCAGAAAGACATACTTGAGGAGCGTGACGGTGGCGGCCGGCAGCTTGGCAAAGCCCCCAAAGGGCGCCCACTGCCACTTGATCAGTTCCACCACCCCGGCGTAGACAAAGACCGAGGCGATCATGGCCAAGCCGACGAAGTTGACGGCCAGGTAGCGCGCCTTCAAGGCGATGGGGGACTGGGCCAGTCCTGGAAATTTGCCCATCTGAGTCTATCCCTGCTCCGGCCGGCGCGGCCCGCTAGACCTCCGCCGACGCCAGCATGCTCTTGAGGACGTTGGCGATAAACTTGTTGGATTCGGCATTGAGGTTATTCAGGGCGTTCTCGAACCGGGTCACCCGCTCTTTGTCGTCGAGATAGTGGGCCATGGCATCAGCCACCTTGATGGCGTCTTCCAGCACCCCGTGAATTTCCACCAGTTCATCGATGGAGCCGGCCTGGGTTTCGCACCCGGCAATGACGTCCTTGAGCCGCCGGTACTCCTGAAGCCAGTCATTGTAACTGTTTTCCATCTCCAGGTAGCCTTCGGCGTCTCCCACCACCCAGAGTTTGACGATCTGCTTCTCCGCTTCGGTGAGCGGCTGATTGTGGTCCAGCTTGGGGATGATGGCGGCCAAGGCGCTGGCGGTGGCCTGCTCAATGGCCTGCCGGACCCGGTCCTTGCTTTTTACCAATTCAGTGGCCGCGTTACTGTAAGCTGCCGCGGTGTTGTCGGCCGCGGCCTGCTGCATGGCCTGGGACATGCCTTTCACATAGTCCATGTAATCCTCCGGATGGAAATCAACCCTTTCGGTGAGATCGGGCCAGAGTCCGCAAATGCTTATTGGTTCCCCAGCCGGAGCTTGGGAACGGGGTCGGTCAGCAGCAGCGCATGACCCCGGGGGCACCGAACCGGTCGCCGGGCCGGGGTTTTTTGGCCGCAATGAACTCCGGGGCCTTGACCTTGCCCAACTCCTTGGTGCGCAAGCGGGTAATCAGGACGGCGCCCCCGGACACGGCCACCTTGATCCCCTGGTCCGTGACCTCCAGGATTTCTCCGGACGGGACGGCGTGGTCGTCCATGAGAAAGGAGGCGTTGTAGAGCTTGACCTGCTCGCCCTTGAAGGTGGTGGTGGCGCCGGGTTGGGGGTCGCAGCCCCGGATAAAGTCAAAGACCTTGCGCCCCGGCTGGTTCCAGTTGAGGGCGGCCACCTTTTCGTCGCACGGGGGGTCATAGGTGCCCTGGGAGTGGTCCTGGGGAATGCGGGGGGCCTTCCCCTGGGCCACGAGCGCCACCGCCTCCAGGCAGGCTTCCACCCCTAAGGGGTAGAGCTTGTTGAAGTAGACCTCGCCGGTGGTCTCGTTGGGGCCGATCTCCACCTTTTTCTGCAGGAGGATATCGCCGGTGTCAATGCCTGCATCCACCCAAAAAATGGTGAGGCCGCTTTCCCGCTCGCCGTTGATCACCGCCCAGTTGATGGCCGAGGCGCCCCGGTATCTGGGCAGGATGGAGGGGTGGTAGCAGATGGCCCCCAGCTTGGGGATGGCCAGGACGGCGCCGGGCACGATGTCGGTGACAAAGGCCAGGACCGCCAGGTCGGGGTTGAGGGCCTTTATCTGTTCCAGGGCCTGGGGGTCCTTCATGCGGGGCGGCTGGAACACCGGTATGCCGGCCGCCTGGGCCGCATCTTTAATGGGGTCGAGCCTGCTGCCCCGGTCCGGGGGACAGAAGACGCCCACGACTTGTTCCCCCTGCTTGATTAAGCCCTTCAGGACGTCTGCACCAAAGGCCGCCTGGCCGATCAAGGCGATGCGCATAAGGCCCTCCTTGTTTGGAAGCGGGTTGAGAAGGATTCGGGGCCGGGAGGATTACCGCGGCCCTCGCGCCTTCCGGCCACCCGGTTATGAAACCTGGCCAGGCGGGTGCGGGAATTTAGCCCGCCTGGGCCGGATCGTCACTCGCAGGCTGAAGCGGGTTCCGGGGACCAGGGGAGGGCGCTCTAGCCCGCCCCCGCGCCCCGGTGGCTTAATGATGGTGTTCGTCCGGCTTTTTTTCCGGCTCCAGCCTGGAGGCCCAGAAGCTGATGCCGCAGGCCGCCAGGATGGCGCCCACGGACACCGGGGCGCTATGCCCCCAAATGGCCACCCCGATGCAGACAAACACCAGGATCATCAGGTAAGCCTGTTTTTTCCGGTAACCTTGTTTCCCTTCCGACATGGCGAAACCTCCTTATAATCCGGCAAAAACCCAATGGAAAGGTCAATTCCGTCCGGTAAACCGGGGGGCCGGGCGCACCCTCCGCTATCGGGCCCCCCGGGCTGCTGCGAATTCGATGCCGTTGTGCAGACGCCGCAGGGCCTCCTCCCGGCCCAAAATACTGATAATTTCATAGAGGCCGGGGCTGGCGGTCTTGCCCGTCAGGGACACCCGCACCGGCTGGGCCAGATTGACCATCTTCTGGCCGGTCTCCTGGGCCAGGTCGGTGAACAGCCGGGTCAGGGCGTCTTCCGAGGCCTCGGGGAGCTGCGCCAGGCGCGCCGCAATCTCCTGCATCAGGGGAGTGCTGGCCGAAGTGAGGAATTTTTGGGCGGCTTTGGCCTCATAGGGCCGGGGGTCCTGAAAATAGAAGCGGGCCGCCCCGGCCATCTCCACCAGGGTCT
>CAYNMI010000306.1:0-3103 GCA_964398095.1 uncultured Desulfobacca sp. | reverse complement strand
CCAGCCCCGAGGCCAGCAGCAGCAGGCTGGGCGGCAGCGGCACCGGGTTATCCACGCTATAGCCGACCAACTCGTGCATCTCCGGAGGATAGTCAGCAGTATAATCTATCGTGCCCAACAACCCCGTTCCCGGCAGCCAGACATCATACATGACAGGACTACCCGTATAAGTGCCGCCTGATACAATTCCTACTGCATAGGCATCCTGGTGGTAAACGCTGCCGGGATCCGTATAGCCCCAGGTGGTTGACAATATTTGGGCCGTCCAGGTGCCACTATTATCCGTATAAGTCCAGGTAAAACCGACACCAGTACCCGTTTGAAAGAGAATATCTCCAACATCATTCAAGTTTTTAGACATATAAAGAGCATCATTGGTGGAGCCCAAGTAGAAGGTTTTTATACCCCCATTGTAGTCCCAATCTGTTTGCGTTATCGTATAATAATCAGCGCCATTTGTTGTGGATGTATAAGTAACAGTGCCACCACTCACCATTTTGCTGGTCCAATTGTCACCATTACCATCCATGGCACCGTAAGTGGCATTCAAGCTCGAGAGATCAAAAAGCGCCGCCTGAGCTGCGGTCGCCATGCCCACCAGCAGCACCAGGGCCACGAACATCACCGGCAATTTTCTCATCATTACCATTCCTCCTGAGTTTCCTCAAAACCGGCGGGTCTTCTCGTCTCCCGCGCTCGGGCGCCGGGCCCGGCGGTGACGCAGCCTTACTTGAGGTTAAGGCATTATTCAACAACCTTTTAAATGCTGTCAAGTCAATTCTTATAGGAATAGAGTTTTTTTAATTTTAGTTAACTATGGTTTTACTATTATTTATCTATTTATTAATGAGATTATTTACAGGTTATTATCCGGCCTGCCAAAATATCTGCTCAGTTACTCTGGCCGCGCCTGTCTTGACAATTCAACTCCTCCATGTTACTCTTCAACAATTTTAGATAGTTAATCACCAGAGGACGGAGGCTCGCACCACCTCGAGGCCTTAAGATACTTTCTTTATCCACCCGGTAAACTGGGCGGGGCGGTTCTGGAAAGGTTCAGAATAGTCCCGCCCCAAAACTTGGCGGTCCAGGGAAGCGGCCGCGCCAGGAGCCTCAAGCGCCTGCGGGGCTCAATCCCGGCCGCCCCCTCACCTTTAGAGACTTATATGGCTGAAATTCTCGACAAAGTCTATGATCCCCTGCGGATCGAAGCGAAATGGTATCAGTATTGGGAGGAACTCGGGTTGTTCCACGCCCGGGCCGACGGCGCCAAGCCCGGCTATTGCATCGTCATCCCGCCCCCCAACGTCACCGGCGTCCTGCACATGGGCCATGCCCTCAACAACACGCTGCAGGACATCCTGATCCGCTTCAAGCGCATGGACGGCTTCGACGCCCTGTGGATGCCGGGCACCGACCACGCCGGCATCGCCACCCAGAACGTGGTGGAGCGCCAGCTCGCCGCCGAGGGGAAGGACCGCCACGCCCTGGGCCGGGACGCCTTTATCCGGCGCGTCTGGGAGTGGAAGGCCGCGTCCGGCGGCCACATCATCACCCAGCTCAAGCGCCTGGGCTGCTCCTGCGACTGGAGCCGGGAACGCTTCACCATGGACGCGGGCCTCTCCCGGGCCGTCCGGGAAGTCTTCGTCCGCCTCTATGAGGAAGGCCTGATCTATAAGGGCGATTACATCATCAACTGGTGCCCCCGCTGCCAGACGGCCCTGGCCGACCTGGAGGTGGAGCACGAACCCACCGACGGCCACCTCTATCACATCCGGTATCCCGTGGCCGGCGGCGGCGGCGGCGTCACCGTGGCCACCACCCGCCCGGAAACCCTCCTGGGGGACACCGCGGTGGCTGTGCACCCCGATGATAAGCGCTATCGGCAGTATCACGGCGCCACTCTCAGCCTCCCGGTCCTGGGGCGTCCCATCCCGGTCATCACCGATGCTTACGTGGCCCCGGAGTTCGGCACCGGCGCCCTGAAAATCACCCCGGCCCACGATTTCAACGATTTTGAGGTGGCCCGGCGCCACGACCTCCCCGGGGTCAAGGTCATCGACGAAGCCGGCCTCATGACCGCCGCGGCCGGTAAATACCAGGGCATGGACCGCTTCGCCTGCCGGACCCAAATCCTCAAGGACCTGAAGCGGGACGGCCTCCTGGAAAAGGTCGAGCCCTACACCGTGCCCGTGGGACATTGCTACCGCTGCAAGACCGTGGTGGAGCCCCTGGTCTCCCAGCAGTGGTTCGTGGCGGTCAAAACCCTGGCCGACGCCGCCGTGGCCGCGGTCGCCGACGGCCGCACCCGGCTCATCCCCCCCAACTGGGACAAGAGCTATTACGACTGGATGACCAATATCCGGGACTGGTGCATCTCCCGCCAGATCTGGTGGGGCCACCGCATCCCGGCCTGGACCTGCGCCGCCTGCGGCCAGGTCATCGTCAGCCGGGAAGACCCGGACCGCTGCCCCTGCGGCGGCGACCTGGTCCAGGAGACCGACGTCCTGGACACCTGGTTTTCCTCGGCCCTCTGGCCCTTCTCCACCCTGGGCTGGCCCGACGCCACCCCGGAGCTTAAGCTCTTTTACCCCACTTCGGTCCTGGTCACCGCCTTTGACATCCTCTTTTTCTGGGTGGCCCGCATGATGATGATGGGCCTCCACTTCATGGGCGAAGTCCCCTTCCGGGAGGTCTACATCCACGCCCTGGTCCGGGACCCCGAAGGCCAGAAAATGAGCAAATCCAAGGGCAACGTCATCGATCCCCTGGAACTCATGGACCGTTACGGCACCGACGCCTTCCGCTTTTCCCTGGCCGCCTTCGCCGCCATGGGCCGGGACGTGCGGCTGTCCGAGGAGCGCATCGCCGGCTACCGCAACTTCGCCAACAAGGTCTGGAACGCCTGCCGCTTCACCCTCATGAACCTGGAGGGCTTCGACCCCGGGGCCCCGGCCGGGGATGCTTATAATAAACCCTTGACCCCGGTGGAGGCCTGGATCATGAGCCGCCTCCAGCAGGTCATCGCCGAGACCCGGGCCGGGCTGGACGCCTACGCCTTCGACCAGGCGGCCAATACCCTCTACCAGTTCATCTGGCACGA
>CAYNMI010000305.1:0-3123 GCA_964398095.1 uncultured Desulfobacca sp. | reverse complement strand
GCAGGGCGATGCGGAAGCGCCGCGTGGTGGGTATCGTCATCTTCCCGGACGTGGAAGTCCTGGATTTTTGCGGTCCGTACGAAGTCTTGACAGTTACCCGTTTAGACGAGGCCCGGCGTCGGGAGGAGCCCGGTCGATAACCGCCACGCGACCTGGCAGGAAGATCATTACAACTTAGAGACTCGATAATGCATGTAATAGTCATTCTCATCGTATCAATTCTGCTGCAGTTTACTGCGGCCTTTTTGGCCCTGCGGCTGGTTTGGGTCACCAAGAAGGCCCCGGCCTGGGTGCTCATTGCCATAGCCATTTGCCTGATGGCCTTGCGGCGGTGTCTCACCCTCTACCAGTTGCTCTTCTGGGAGGCACCCACCCCCTTGGACCAAACCACGGAACTGGTGGGTTTGGGAGTATCCATCCTGATGGTAGTGGGCATGGCCTGGATTGCGCCCCTCTTTGCCTCCATCAAGAAGTCGGAAGAGGTGCTACGCCGCCAAATGATGCAAACGTGCATGGATGGCATCATCGCCAACGATTTACAGGGCAATATTTTTATCTTCAATGAAACCGCGGCGAAAATCTTTGGGTATGAACCGGAAGAGGTCTTGGGGAAAATGAATGTCCGGGAGCTCTATCCGCCCAGCTCCGCCCGGGAAATCAAGATGCGAATCCGGGACCCCGGCTTAGGGGGAGAAGGCATTCTGGAGAATTATGAGACCATGATCCGCAGCAAAGACGGCACCCTGATACCTATCTGGCTGTCGGCCCGGATTCTCTATGAAGGCGGCCGGGAGGTGGGGGTGGTGGGACATTTTCGCGACCTGCGGGAACGGAAGCGCCTGGAAGAGGAATTATTGCGGAGTGAACGGTTGTCGGCCCTGGGGAGGATGGCGGCCCATATAAGCCACGAAATTAAAAACCCCTTGATGGTCATCGGGGGGTTTGCCCGCCAGGTTCTGAAGGATACTCCGGGAGACCCGGAAAAGCATAAGGAGAAACTCCAGATTATTGTTGATGAAGTGCAGCGGTTGGAAAGTTTTCTGGGGGAAGTGGGCATCTATGCCAAGATTTCCGAACCGCAAAAGCTCCCGGGCGATCTCAACGCCTTGGTCCAGGAAACCTGCCAGCGGCTGGAACCGAGCATGCAGGAGAGAGGCATCACCCTGCGGCTGGAACTGGACCATGACCTGCCTCCGGTCCAGTTCGACCCGGTGCATATGCGCCAGGTAATCCTGAATATCGCCAAGAACGGCATCGAAGCCATGCCGGAAGGAGGGACCCTGACGATGGTGAGCGGCCGGCAGGGGGACCGGGTATTTGTCCGGATCGCGGATACGGGGGAAGGCATGACCCCGGAGGTCCGGGCCAAGATTTTCCAGCCCTTCTTTTCCACCAAGGCCAAGGGGAGCGGCCTGGGCCTGGCCATATCCCAGAAGATCATCGAGGCCCATCAGGGGGAAATCACCCTGGAGAGCGAACCGCAGCACGGCACTCGGGTAACCTTATTTATAAGTTTGGCGGCATAATTACCCGTAGAACCGGGGGAACCGCCAGAAATTAGCGGCAGGGTCCCGGGGCCCTGCCTTTTGTTTGGGAACATGACAATGGCGGGCCGGGCCCACCCTACATGGCCGGCCGGGCCCGCCCGGCCTTGATCTTCTCCAGCCTGGACAATATTTGGGGAATACCAGTCAACTTAGCGTAAAGAGTCTGGGCAATAAATAAATTGCCGGCGTCAGTATAGTGCCCGGCGGCAAAAGCATAATGAATTGATCCTTTCTTAATAAAGAGGCGGTCAATATATTGGGGTGGCAGCTTTCTTAATTCATCCACTAAATCAATGAATAATAAGTTATGCTGCGCCGCTTCGGCGTGCAAGAATTGTCTCCAGGGATCTGATTCGTTATTTTTATAATCATTCTTTATCGGGAGATAGACAAAAACCGTAATAATATTTTTGTGTTGGTTCATTGTGGTCAAATCTTGGAAGATTTTTAGGCTAAGTTCTCTAATTTGTTTATCATTCTGTTTAACTCCTCCCCAAAATGTCTTATAAAATAGTTTATTTAAAATTCTGATAGAACTGAGATTGGCAACCAGAAGTCTTTTATGCTTCAGCCACACGGAAAAAGGTTTGGGAACGGGGACATTTTTGGTGACCAGAACGCCATGTTCCAATTTTAAAATAGGTTTGTCAAAACCTAAGAATTTGTCTGACTTCATGCGATTAAAGTCGGAGGTAATAAACGCCAGAATCTGGATGTCGGGGTTTAGTTTTTGGCCATCCCGCTTATACCAGAGATAAGCCTGGTCAATACCATAGCCGCCTTGCGCCATGTTGATAGTTTCTAAATTACCATGGAGCGCCGCCAGTTGTTGACCCCAGGTATGGTCATTATCAACTCCAAAGCCGAAGGTAAGTGAGTCTCCGGAGCAGATAACCCGGAGCTTATGGGGGGGCGGGTGCAAAGGAAAATTATGGTTGTTGCGGAAGCGCTGCCCGTTGGTTCTTAAGTATATTCCCGGACCATACATATCCGGGATGTACACGTTGGGCATATTGATCCAGCCCAACAGTTCATCATATTCCGTATAGCGTTTCTCGGCCAGGCCCTGGTTCTTATGAATATTATAGATAAACAGGCCGGTACTGCATAAACATTCCACAATCACAAAGATCAATAAAACAACTATGACGTTATACAGGATGAAGAGGAGGAATTTGAGGACCTTAATCATGAAAGTTCGGCCTATCAGGAGGTTGGCAGACTCGCGATTTTCCCTAAGGGCCAGGCGGCGCGCGGCGCGGCATCTTGTAATACGAATAAATTCTAATAGCGAGTTGCACGCCAAGAACTGTATTTTGTAGCCGCAGGCTTTAGCCTGCGCCTGTCCAGGCGAGAGGCCGGGGCACCAAGTGCGGGCGCAACGGTTTAAATCAGGCCCTGCGTTCAGAATGATTTAAAGCGGCGTTTTTCAACCGCCCGGCGCCAACCTTCCCAGCCCTGCTTTACCCCCGCCGGGTCTTGAACTGGCGCACCTGGTACATGAAGGCCTCCAGGCGGGTGCGGGTGTGGGTCTGCTCCTGGCCGTCGTAGGCCAGGTTCAGGAAGGGGATGTTGT
>CAYNMI010000304.1:0-3144 GCA_964398095.1 uncultured Desulfobacca sp. | reverse complement strand
GGCGTAGTGGTCAAATACTGGAATGGGAGTGCCTGGGCCGCGGTGAGCAATCTGGGCGGGGCCGCCGCGGCCCTGGCCGCCGACGGCAAAATGAATTGGGACCTGCCGGCGGATTGGGCCACCACCATAGTGAACGGGTATACCGGTTACTTTATCCAGATCACCGCCACCACCCCCTGGACCACGCCGGCCACGGTGAACTGCATTCGGCAGAACGCGGTGCGGAATACCGATTATGTCATCGACCCGGGCCAGGTGGCGGGCGGATTGCTGGCCGGCCGCATCGGACGGTTGGCGGCGGGCTTTCTGGCCGACGGCGAAGAGGTCAAGGTGAGCTATACCTACACTACCTGGGAAAGCCTGACGTTCCCGGTGGCCACCGCCGGATTCCAACAGGGCGCGGCCCGGTTGGATTTCTCCCCCTCCACCGGTCTATCCGGCAAATATCACATCCCCAAATGTCAGCTCAAGCCCGATGGCAACCTGGCCTTCAATCCCTCCAAGGAACTGCAACTCGGCATGATTCTGGAGGTATTGGACGACTACGAGAACAACCCGGTCACGCCTTTTGGCCGCTGGGAATCTCTGAGCGAATCGTAACCAACTGGGAGGAAGTATGCCGCCTAAAAAGGCTACTGACGAGGTCGCGGCCCTGTTGCCCGAAGTGGAGATCGGCCCTTATAAAATCAAGCCCTGGTCCTTCGGGCGCTTTAAGAAGGTCTATCCGGCCTTAACCGGGATCGTCCCGGCCCTGAAAGACCTGGACCTCACCCCCGAGAACGCCCAGGAGGTCCTGCTGGCAAGGGGCCCGGAAATCATCGGGGCCGTCTTGCCGGTCATTTCCGGCTTGATTGCGGCTACCCTGGACATCCCGGAAACGGAAGTCGATGAGATGGCCTTCGACCAGGCCGCGGCCATCGGCCTTACCATCATCTCCCAGAACCTGGAACGCATAAAAAACTCCTTGCCCCTGATCATGGCTCAGATCAAGAGCGTGGTCAGGGGGGCTTAAATTTCACCCGGGCCCTGGAGGTTCTGGTCAGCCGGGGGCACGACCTCCAGGCCTTGCTCCACGACTACCCCATAGATTTGGTGCTGAACCTGCACCGGGCGGCCCTGGAGAACCGGAAGGAAGAGCTGAAGGGGAGCGTCCTGGGCTTATCGGTAGCCGTGATGAACGCGATGGATGCAGCCTTTAACAAAGGCCAGGGGAAGATTTTGGAGAACTGGCTGAAGGCATTGGACAGCCCTGAGAAGATCCGGGAGCAGGATCGTTCCCGGCGCCCCGCTTCCCTCTCCCCTGGGGCCATGGCCTTTTTCATGGGTTTACCACGAACCAAAAAGGATTAGCCTTGCATGTCCGACCAGACTGATATCGGGGTTCTGCTCAGCAAGATTGCGCTGGACGTAACCGACTTGAAAAAGGGGTTACGGGAAGGCCGCGCCGAGATGCAGAGCTTCAAAAGCATGGCCCAGGGCGTGGGGGAGTCGGTCAAGAAGGCTTTTGCCTTTGCGGGGATAGCCGTCGGCATCTATGAAGTAGTCAGCGCTTTACGAGATTTTGCCAAAGAAGCGGCCATGACCGGGGCCAGGACCGAGACCCTGGAAATCGCCATGAATAAGATAGGCGAAACCTATGGGGTTTCCCGGGCAAGTCTGAAGTATTACGTCAATGAATTGAAGGCGGCCGGCATCACCACTCAGGAATCCATGCAGGCGGTTTCTAAATTTTTGACCTCCGGCTTACCACTTGAACAATTGAAGGATCTGGCCACCCGAGCCCGGGACATCGGCGTGGTAGCCAACGTCAACACCTCTGAAGCATTGAGCCGGATGATTCAGGGGATTATCACCGGCGAACAGGAAACCTTGCGCCGCCTGATGATCCAGGTGGGGCACACGGACGATATCTATAAGCGCTACGCCGCCACCCTGGGGACCACCGCCGACCAGCTCAACTCGGTCCAAAAGGCCCAGGCCATACTGAACGAAGTCATGCGCCTGTCGGCCGGATTCGCCGGCGTGGCCGCAGAGGCCGACGCCTCGGTAGGTAAGCAGATCGCCTCCATGGCTCGGTTTGCGGAAGAGGCCAAAAACTCCCTTTGGGCCCTCTTCGGACCCATCATGCTGGAGGGTGTCCAGGAATTGACCCAGGGCTGGAAGGAATTGAAGGCCTGGGCCGATGCCAATCAGGAATCGCTGCAGGCTTGGGGCGAGAGCATCGCCGCCTGGATTCGCCGGAAGCTGGAATTAATCGCCCTCATCGGCAAATTCATCGCCCAGAACCGGGAACTGATTCTGGTGGTTCTCCAGTTCCTAGTGTTTTACAAGGCGGCTGGCTGGATCGTGGCCTTTGCCACTGCGTTGCAGGGCGCCTCGGTTACCATGGTGGCCGCCACCACCACCGCCAAAGGCCTGCAGGCCGCCCTCCTGGCCCTCACCGGCAATCCCTGGGTTATCGGCATCGCCTTAGTGCTGACCGGAGCCGCGGCTCTGAAGAAATTGCAGGAAAAGCATCCGGAGGCGGCGCCGTATGCCCTGGCCGGGGAGGCCTGGGGGGTCATGACCCCTGAGCAAAAGGACGAGCTGGCCAAGTCGAGCGAGTCCCTAAAGAAACCCGCTGAGGCTGCGACGCCGAAATCGGAAGTGAAACCAGCCACCCCCGAGGATGCCGTCCGGGAGGCCAGGGCCGCCTTGGAAAAGGCCTTACAAAATGCCCCCAAACCCACCGGGAAGGCGGAGAAAGGCAGCAAAGGCTCGGCCGGCGCCACCGATAACCTCTTAGCCCCGACGCTGGCCATGTACAAGGCCAAGCGGGAGGTCGAACTCCAGGACGCCCAAAATTCCCTGGACCTGCTCAAATCTACCAATGAACTGAAGAAAGCTGAACTGGACCGGGCACTGGCGGCCCAGGAGATCGACGGCCAGGCCTATTACCAACGCCTCCAGGAATTGCAGCAGCAGGAGACCGCCGCGGCCCTGGCCATGATTGCCCAGAAGCGCCAGGCCCAGCAAAAGGCTTACCAGGATTCCCTGACCGAACTGGCAGCAGATGAGAAATTGAGCCCCGCGGCCAAGAACATAGCCCAACAAAAACTGGAGGCGGAGAACAAGAAGGCCTTGGCCAAACTGGACACGGAGGCT
>CAYNMI010000303.1:0-3150 GCA_964398095.1 uncultured Desulfobacca sp. | reverse complement strand
CCCCGGTGATGTCCTTGGTCTTGGTGGTCTCCCGGGGAATCTTGGCGATGACGTCGCCCGGCGACACCTCATCCCCTTCGCTGACCATGATGATGGCCCCCACGGGCATGAAGTAGCGGGCCGAAGCCGGCGACCCGGGAATCCGGGCGGTCTGGCCGGCCACATCCTTCACCGAAATGCGGGGCCGCATCTCGGCATCCTTGCTCTCCACGATGAGGCGGGAGGCTTTGCCCGTCACCGGGTCCACCCGTTCCTGCACCGTGATGCCGTCCAGGATATCGCCGAACTTGATGGTGCCGCCCACTTCCGTGAGCATGGCGTTGGTGAAGGGGTCCCATTCCGCCAATATCTGGCCGGCCTGGACTTCGGCGCCCTCTTTCACTTTGATGTGGGCCCCGTAGCTCAGGGGGTAGCGTTCCCGTTCGATGCCCTTTTCACTCACCAGGATGAGTTCCGCCTGGCGGGAGAGGTTCACCAGGTCGCCGAAGCGGTCCACCACCGATTTCATGTTGTCAAAGCGGACCCAGCCCTGGACCCGGGCCACGTGGACGCTCTGTTCCGCCCGCCGGGAGGCCGTGCCGCCGATATGGAAGGTGCGCATGGTCAACTGGGTGCCGGGCTCGCCGATGCTCTGGGCCGCCAGGATGCCGATGGCTTCGCCCATGGACACCGTGGTGCCGTGGCCCAGGTCCCGGCCATAACACTTGGCGCACACGCCCCGCCGCGTCTGGCAGGTAAGCACTGACCGGATCTGCACCTTCTCCAGCCCCGAATCCTCGATGCGCCGGGCGGCCTCCTCGTCGATCTCCTCATTGGCCATGACCAGCACTTCACTGGTGTGGGGATCGATGATGTCGTCCAGGGCCACCCGGCCCAGGACCCGGTCCCCCACCCGCTCGATAATCTCGCCGCCTTCCACCAGGGGCGTTACATTGATGCCGTCAATGGTGCCGCAGTCGTCTTGGGTGATGACCGCATCCTGGGCCACGTCCACCAGCCGCCGGGTCAGATACCCGGAGTTGGCGGTCTTCAAAGCCGTATCCGCCAGACCTTTCCGGGCGCCGTGGGTCGAGATGAAGTATTGCAGCACCGTGAGGCCTTCCCGGAAGTTGGCGGTGATGGGAGTTTCGATGATTTCACCGCTGGGTTTGGCCATCAGGCCCCGCATGCCGGCCAACTGCCGCATCTGGTCCTTGCTGCCCCGGGCCCCGGAGTCGGCCATCATGAACACCGGGTTGAAGGAGGCCACCTCTTCCTGGCGGACGATGGTCTTTCCCGGGTTTTCCGGGTCCGGCTCCTCCACCGACACCACTTCCCGGGCCATCTCCGCCATCATCTCCGCGGCGATCTCGTCGGTGGCCTTGGCCCAGATGTCCACCACCTTGTTGTATTTTTCCCCTTCGGTGATCAGACCTTCCTGGTACTGCTCTTCCACCTGGTTAACTTCCGTCTGGGATTGGCCCAGGATGGCCGGTTTACGGCTGGGGATCACCATGTCCTTGATGGAAATCGAGATGCCGGCCTGGGTGGCGTACTTGTACCCCAGGTTCTTGAGCTGGTCCGCAAAAATGACCGTCTGCTTGATGCCGCACTTGCGGTAGCCCACCGACACCAGCTTGCGGATCTCCTTCTTGGTCATAGTGCCGTTGATCAAGTCAAAGGGCAGGCCCTCGGGGAGGATCTCCCGGAGGATCACCCGGCCCACCGTGGTGTTATAAATCTTGCCGTTGATGCGTACCGGAATCCGGGCCTGAAGATGGACCTCGCCCTGGTCGTAGGCCACCCGCACCTCCTCGGGAGAGGAGAACGGCATGGGCTTTTTGCCGTTGGTGGCCACCCGCTCGCCCTTGGCGAAGGGACGTTCCCGGGTGAGATAATAGAGTCCCAACACGATATCCTGGGTGGGGATGATGATGGGGTCGCCGTTGGCCGGGGAGAGGATGTTGTTGGTGGACATCATCAGGGCCCGGGCCTCGATCTGGGACTCAATGGACAGCGGCACGTGCACCGCCATCTGGTCGCCGTCAAAGTCGGCGTTGAACGCGGTGCAGACCAGCGGGTGCAGTTGGATGGCCTTGCCCTCGATCAAGAGCGGCTCAAAGGCCTGGATCCCCAGCCGGTGCAGCGTGGGGGCCCGGTTGAGCATCACCGGGTGCTCCCGCACCACTTCGTCCAGGATATCCCAGACCTCCGGGGTCTCCCGGTCCACCAGGCGCTTGGCCACCTTGATGGTGGTGGCATAGCCCCGGGCCACCAGCTTGTGGAAGATGAAGGGCTTGAAGAGCTCCAGGGCCATCTGCTTGGGCAGGCCGCACTGGTGCAGCCGCAGTTCCGGGCCGATGACGATCACCGAGCGCCCGGAGTAGTCCACCCGTTTCCCCAAAAGGTTCTGGCGGAAGCGGCCCTGCTTGCCCTTGAGCATGTCGCTCAAAGATTTCAAGGCCCGCTTGTTGGGGCCGGTGATGGTGCGCCCCCGGCGGCCGTTCTCGAACAGCACGTCCACCGCCTCCTGGAGCATGCGCTTTTCGTTCCGGATGATGATGTCCGGGGCGTTGAGTTCCAACAGGCGTTTTAACCGGTTGTTGCGATTGATCACCCGCCGGTAGAGGTCGTTCAGGTCCGACGTGGCGAAGCGGCCGCCATCCAGGTGCACCAGAGGCCGGAGATCCGGCGGCAGCACCGGAATTACTTCCATGACCATCCACTCGGGCCGCTGGCCGGACTCCCTAAAGGAGTCGATAATCTTCAGCCGTTTCCCCAGCTTCTTGCGCTTGGCGTCGGAGCTGGTCTTGAGCATCTCCTGGCGCACTTCCTGGGACAGGGGCGCCAGTTCCACCGCCTTCAACATCTCCCGGATGGCTTCGGCCCCCATGCCCGCCTGAAACCGGTCCCCGTACTCCTCCCGGGACTGCCGGTATTTTTCCTCGGACAAGAGCATGCACTTGGTCAGCGGGGTATCACCCCCGTCCACGACCACGTAGGCCTCGAAATAGAGGATCTTCTCCAGCTCCTTCAGGGTCAGGTCCAGGAGGTTGCCGATCTTGCTGGGCAGGCTCTTTAAAAACCAGATGTGCACCACCGGGCAGGCCAGCTCGATGTGGCCCATCCGTTCCCGGCGCACCTTGGATTGGATCACCTCGACGCCGCACT
>CAYNMI010000302.1:0-3191 GCA_964398095.1 uncultured Desulfobacca sp. | reverse complement strand
ATCGAGGCCCAGGTGGGCCCGCACCACCTGCCTCCCGAGGTCTGGTTCGTGGTGCGGCGCATGATCCACACCAGCGCCGACCTGGAATACCTCACGTCGGCCCGTATCCATCCCCGGGCCATCGACGCCGGGGTGGAGGCCCTGAAGCGGGGCCAGCCGGTGGCCACGGACACCCGCATGCTCCTGGCGGGCATTTCCACCGGGCGCCTGGGCCGCCTGGGGGTTGAGGCCTTCTGTCTCATGGACGACCCGGAAGTGGCCGCGGAGGCCGCCCGCCGGGGCGCCACCCGGGCCGAAGTGGCCATGGAGCGGAGCCTGCCGCGCCTGGCCGGAGGCATCGTGGCCATCGGCAATGCCCCCACCGCCCTGCTGCGCCTGCTGGAGTTGCTCAAGACCGGGGCCCCGCCGCCGGCCCTGGTGGTGGGGGTGCCGGTGGGTTTTGTCAACGCCGCGGAATCCAAGGACGCCCTGGCCCGCCAGGATTGCCCCTACATCACCGCCCTGGGGCCCAAGGGCGGCTCCGCGCTGGCCGCCAGCATCATCAATGCCCTGGCCATCATGGCCCTGGAGGAGATACCCTCATGACGACGCCAACCGGGACGCTGTATGGGATCGGCGTGGGACCGGGCGATCCGGAATTGATCACCCTGAAGGCCCTCAAGGTGCTGCACCGGGTGCCCCACATCTTTGCTTCGTGTTCCACCAAGAACAGCTACAGCCTGGCACTGGGCATCGTGCGGTGTCACCTCAACGGCGCCGGCATCGAGCACCTGCCTTTCCCCATGACCAAAGACCCCCGGGTGCTGGGGGAAGCCTGGGAGCAGAACGCCCGGCGGGTGCTGGAAGTGCTGGCTACCGGCAGCGACGCGGCCTTTGTCACCCTGGGGGACCCCCTGACCTACTCCACCTTCGGCTATCTCTTGAAGACCATGAAACGCCTGGCTCCCGAGGTGCGGATCGTCACGATTCCCGGGATCACCTCCTACAGCGCCGCCGCGGCCCTGACCCATTTGCCGTTGACCGAGGGGGAGGAATCCTTCTACCTGGTGTCCGGGGCCCTGGGGGCGGCCAAACTGAAGGAAGTGATTGACAAATCGGATAATATCGTCATGCTCAAGACGTATCGCCATTTCGACGAAATCTTCCAGGCCCTGGAGGAGATGGATCTCGTGGACCGGACCACCTGCATCAGCCGCTGCGGCCTGGAGGGCGAGACGGTGGTGGAAAATCTCCGGGAGCTTAAGGGGCGGCAACTCCCCTATCTCTCCATGATTATTATCAAAAAGCAAGGCAGGGGGTATTGAAGGGCCACACCAAGACCCTGGGCGGCCGGCGGCTCTGGCTGCTCCTGGCGGCCCTGAGCCTGCTGGCGGCCGTCACCTGGCTGGGGCTGGGGGGCGCCGCGCCCCGGCTCACGGCCGGGAAGCTCTACCACAGCCTGGGTTCGCCGCTCCTCCATCTCCTGGTCTACATGGGGGTGGGCCTGTTGGTGGGGCAGGCCATCGAGTCCCTGGGCTGGGCCGCCAAACTGGGGAGCTGGTCCGCGCCGCTGCTCAACTGGGGACACCTGAAGCGGGAAAGCGGGGCGACCTTCACCGCGGCGTTTTTCTCCAAGATGGTGGCCAACACCATGCTGTGGACCTTTTACCAGGAGGAGAAAATCAGCCGCCGGGAAATGACCCTGGCCTACCTGTTCAACGGCGGCCTGCCGGTCTTTCTGCTCCACCTGCCCACCACGTTTTTCATTATCCTGCCCCTGACCCGGGAGGCCGGCCTTATCTATCTGGGCCTGACCGGAAGCGCGTCGCTGCTCCGGAGCGTGGTCCTGCTGGTCTATAGCCGCTGGCGGCTGCCGGCGGCGGCTGCCGCGGGCGAGGTGGCCGCAGCCGCGCCGCCGGCCAGGAAGGAAAAGCTTACTCAGGAAATCTGGCGGAAGTTTCATCGGCGCTTTTCCCGGGTGGTGCTCTATACCCTGCCCATCTATTGCCTGATTTTCCTGCTGAATGATTGGGGCCTGTTCAAGTGGCTGCGGGCGGCGACGGCCTCCCATGTATCCCTGCACTTTTTGCCCATGGAGGCCGCCAGCGTGGTGATCTTCAGCGTGGCCGCGGAATTCACCTCCGGCATGGCCGCGGCCGGGGCCTTCCTCCAGACCGGCGCCCTGACCATCCACCAAACGGTCTTGGCCCTGGTCCTGGGGAACATCGTGGCCACCCCCGTCCGGGCCCTGCGCCACCAGTTGCCGTCCCACGTGGGGATCTTTTCGCCGGCGCTGGGCACGAAGCTCCTGCTCATGAGCCAGGGGCTGCGGCTCCTGAGCCTGGTACTGGTGGCGGTGCCGTATGCCTTGTGGTTGTAATAATATGGCTTGAGAAAAAGCAGTGGTCAGTAGTCAGTTGCCAGTGGTCAGAAATAACTCTTGAAGGCTGATTCAGGTGGCCAAGCGGTTTGAAAAAATTATCCAAAAATTCTCCGGCCGATGCGGATGACGAGTTCATCCGGCCGCCCCGGCCCCGGAAGGAGCTGCGCCAGGGGTTTGCCACCGGCACCGCGGCCGCGGCCGCGGCCCTGGGGGCGCTGTACGAACTCCTGGGCCGCCCCTGCCCGGACCGGGTGGAGGCGCCCCTGCCCGGCGGCGGCAGCCTGAGCATCGCGGTCCAGCGCCACGGCCGGGACGGCCATCGGGGCGAGGCGGTGGTGGTCAAGGATGCGGGGGATGACCCCGACGTCACCCACGGGGCGGAGATCGGCGCCCGGGTCTGGCGGCGGGAACCCCCGGCGGCTGGAGAGGCCATTACCCTGGCGGGCGGCGAAGGCGTGGGCCGGGTGACCAAGCCGGGTTTGCCGGTGGCGGTGGGGGAGCCGGCCATCAACCCGGTGCCCCGGCGGATGATCCGCCAGGGGCTGCGCCAGGTGTGGGACGAGATTTGTCCCGGGGAGCCCCTGGGCCTGGGGGTGGAAATTTTTGTGCCCCGGGGGGAGGAACTGGCCCGGCACACCCTGAACCCTCGCCTGGGGATTGTGGGGGGCATCTCGATTCTGGGCACCACCGGGCTGGTGAAGCCCTTTTCCCACCAGGCCTACCGGGCCACCATCGCCGCCAGTCTGCGGGTGGCCCGGGCCGCGGGGCTCAGCCACATCGCCTTCAGCACCGGGGGCAAGAGCGAGGGTTATCTCCAGGCGCAACTGCC
>CAYNMI010000301.1:0-3247 GCA_964398095.1 uncultured Desulfobacca sp. | reverse complement strand
ATGGCGGCCCAGCGGGACCGGTTTGTCTCCGGGGCGGTGCCCCACGGGGTGCCCAAGGGCAAAGCGACGGAGCTGTTCAACCTCATTGAAAAGTTTGCGGGCTACGGCTTCAACAAATCCCACAGCGCCGCCTATGCCCTGGTGGCCTATCAGACCGCGTATCTCAAAGCCCACTACCCCTTGGATTTTCTGGCCGCGGTGCTCAACAGCGAAATCCACAATACCGCCGCCCTGGCCAAACACATCATGGAGGCCCGGGACCAGGGGGTCGAGCTCTTGCCCCCGGACATCAACCAGAGCGCCCGGGATTTCACCGTGGAAAACGGCAAGGTCCGGTACGGCCTGGCCGGGGTGAAAAATGTGGGCGTGGGGGCCATTCACGACATCCTGGACGCCCGGGGCCCCGGCCGCTTCGAGAGCTTCCGGGACGTCCTGGAGCGCATCAACCTGGGCAAGGTGAACCGCAAGGTGCTGGAAGCCCTCATCCAGGCCGGGGCCTTTGACAGCCTCCAACCCCGGCGGTCCCGACTCATGGCGGGTCTGGAAGGGGCCCTGGAAAAGGTCAACCACCAGAAGCGCCTCCAGGCCGCCAAACAGATGTCCATGTTCGGGGGCCTCCTGGAACCTCAGGAAGACGATTGGCTGCCCGAGGCCCAGCCCTGGGATAAGTCCCTGAAACTGGCCCGGGAAAAAGAGGCCCTGGGGGTTTATCTCACCGGCCACCCCCTGGACGCCTATCGGGCCCTGCTCAAGTCCCAAATCAGGGTTACCACGGCGGACCTGGCCGAGACCCCCGACTCCCAGGAAGTGATTCTGGGGGTGGTGGTGACTTCCCTCAAGGAAAAGACCACCAAAAAAGGGGGGCGTCTGGCCATCCTGACGGTGGAGGACCTAGCGGGCAGCGTGGAGGTGGTGGTGTTCGGAGAGGTTTATGAGCGGGTGGCGTCGCTGCTCCAGCAGCCCAGTCTGCCCCTGTGGCTCAAGGGGCACGTGGTCCAGGAAGAAAAGGGCCCCAAACTGGTGGCCCAGGAGATTGCCTCCCTGGAGACGGCCCTGCCGCGCCTGCCGGAACGGGTGGACTTGCGCCTCCAGGCCGCCACCGTGACCCGGGAGCAACTCCTGAGATTGAAAGAGATCCTGAGCCAGCATACGGGCCCGGTTCCCGCCTGCCTCCACTTCCTGTACGCCCGGAAAGAGGCGACCCTAGTCCTCCCCCAGGAACTGGCCCTGACCCCGTCCCCCGAGTTGATGGCGGCGGTCAACCGGCTCTTCGGCTACCCGGCCCTGAGTCTGTAATCTCAGGGCTGGCCGGATACCGCGGCCTCTTTGGCGGTCGAGCCGGCCCCTCCGCCTCCTTCCCGAGGCAGGCAACCTGCCGGTTGCGGCCCCATTTCCCATATTGCCGCAAATTTTCTTAAGGCAAATTCGGTTAAGGATGTCAGATTATGTTCTTGCTGAAAAAAATCTTATCGCAGTTTTTTTATCCGGTGTCTCTCTGCCTGGAGATTTTGGTCCTGGGGTTATTTTTCCTCTGGGCCACCCGGAGGCCGCGCCTGGGAAAGATTTTAGTGACCCTGGGGACCGTGCTCCTGCTCCTGTTGAGTCTTCCTCCCGTATCTTCAAGGTTATTGGCCCCCCTGGAACAACGCTATCCGGCTATCTTACATCCGGAAACCGTTTCCTGGGGGGAGCGCCCGGGGGTGACATCCCCCAAATGGATTGTGGTCCTGGGGGGCGGTCTCGTCTCGGACCCCCGCCTCCCGCCTAACAGTCAAATCAGCGAAGCGGCTCTGAGTCGCGTGGTCGAAGGGGTGCGGCTTTACAAAGCCATACCGGGAAGCAAGCTGCTGTTATCCGGTGGGGCAGTCTTCGATCCCGTGCCGGAAGCCAGGGTGATGGCCCAGATTGCCGTGCTCCTGGGGGTCAAGCCCCAGGATATCGTGTTGGAGCAAGAATCCCGGGATACCGCCGCCGAAGCCGCACTCATTGCCAGGATGATTAACGGCAAAAGAATTATCCTGGTAACCTCCGCGGCGCATATGCCCCGGTCCATGGCCTTGTTTAAAAAGCAGGGCTTGCAGCCCATTCCGGCCCCCGCCGATTTCCTGGTCCGGGAAAGGCTATATCTCACCCCCGGCGATTTTTTCCCCGGCCCCGGATCATTGGGTCAAGTGCAAACCGCGGTGCACGAGTACCTGGGAATGGCCTGGGCCTGGCTGCGAGGGGCGATTTAGGGGGACCAGGGCCGGAAAAGATTCGGGATTAATAAATTTTTTAAAAAAGTGATTCTTTTGTTGAAAAAAATTAAAATTGAGTGTAAGAATTATAATATTGGTGTGAAAGTCTTGCCGGATTTTCCCACCAACCCTGAAATAACATTCCACGGAGGGAATGTTTATGAAGCGTCTGGGCCGTTATTACTTTAAGGCCGCAGGCCAGTACTGCTAAACGGGGATTCTTACCATGCGTGAGAATCCCCGTTTGGTTTGGGGAGCGGCTTCCCCGCGGCTGGTGGTGGTGCCGGGGCAAAGCCTGGCTGATCCTTCTCGCCACCGCAAAGCCCAGGTCTTCTCCCTGATGGCCTTGACCTTGGGTCTGGCCTACCTCATCTGGTTGGGCCGGCTGGTGCTCGCCAGCCGGGGCGCGCCGGATATCTTTTTCTTCGTTGCCGAAACCCTGTCCTACCTCCTTCTTTGCCTTTTAAGTTACAGCACCTGGCGCCTCGGGAATCACCGCCCGGAATACCCTAACACCAATGTCCATTTTACGGTAGACATCTTCGTGCCCTGTTGCGGCGAGCCCTTGGAAATCATCAAGACCACTCTCCAGGCCGTCCGGCGGATCACCTATCATCCCCTGGAGGTCTACGTTCTGGACGATGCCGGGTCCCAGACGGTGGCGGCTCTGGCCCGATCCTTAGGATTTCATTACCTCTCCCGCCCTCGCGCCGGTCTGGCGCGCCGGGATTCCAAGAGCGGCAATCTCAATTTCGGTCTCAGCCGCAGCCACGGGGAATTGATCCTGGTCCTGGATGCCGACCAGGTGCCGAAACCGGAAATCCTGGACCGGCTGGTAAGTTTTTTCCAGCAGCCGGACGTGGGCTATGTCCAGAGCAAGCAAGCCTTCTTCTTACCGGAGGGTGATCTTTTTTACAACAGCGACAAGGTGTTTTACGAGACCATCCAGTTGAGCAATGATCAGGCCAACGCGGTGATCTCCTGTGGTTCCGGGGTGGTGTATCGCCGCC
>CAYNMI010000300.1:0-3265 GCA_964398095.1 uncultured Desulfobacca sp. | reverse complement strand
CCAAGATGAGACCTTACTCCGGCAGTTCCACGGCTTCGCCGGTGAGGGCCGCCACTTCCATAAGCAGGGTCTGGAGCAGTTCTTTTTCCGGGACCTGGCGTATGGCCTCGCCTTTCTTGAACAAGAGCCCCACGCCGGCGCCCCCGGCAATCCCCACGTCGGCCTCCCGGGCCTCGCCGGGGCCGTTGACCACGCAGCCCATGATGGCCACCTTGAGGGGAGCGGTCACGGCCAGGAGGCGGCGTTCCGCCTCCTCGGCCAGGGAGAAGAGATCGATGCGGCAGCGGCCGCAGGTGGGGCAGGAGATGAGTTCCACCCCCCGTTCCCTGAGGTGCAGGGCCCGGAGGATCTCGTAGGCCACGCGAATCTCTTCCACCGGGTCTCGGGTCAGCGATACCCGCATAGTGTCGCCGATGCCCTGGGCCAGGAGCATACCGATGCCCAGGGCGGATTTCACCGTGCCGGCAATGAGCCCCCCGGCTTCGGTGACGCCCAGGTGCAGGGGATAGTCCGTCCGGCGGGACAGTTCCTCGTAGGCCGCCACCGTGGTCAAGACATCGGACGATTTCAGGGAAATCTTAAAATCGCAGAAGCCCCAGTCTTCGAACTGCTGCACCCAGCGCAGGGCGCTGGCCGCCAGGGCCGGGGCCGTGGGCGCGCCGTAGTGGGCCAGGAGGTCCGCCTCCAGGGAGCCGGCGTTCACCCCCAGGCGCAGGGGCACGCCCCGCTGCCGGCAGGCCTCCACCACGAGCCGGGTCTTGCCGGCCCCCCCCAGGTTGCCGGGGTTGATGCGCACGGCGTCGGCCCCCGCCTCCAAAGACGCCAGGGCCAGGCGGTGATTGAAATGGATGTCGGCGATGAGGGGCAAGGGACTCTGGCGCTTGATTGCGCCGAAGGCCTGGACCGCCTCCTTATCGGGCACGGCCAGGCGGGCGATTTCGCAGCCCGCCGCGGCCAGGCGGATGATTTGGGCCAGGGTGGCTTCCACATCCCGGGTGTCGGTGTTGGTCATGGACTGCACCACCACCGGGGCCCCGCCGCCGATCTGGACCGGGCCCACGAAGATGGGCCGGGTAATTTTACGCGTGGTTGGGGTAGTTGCTGTCTGATCCATAACTTGTCCAGATTTTAGCGGAATTGACCGCCGCCCGCAAGTTGCCGCCCAAAATACCCACCACCGGCTGACTGCTTTTACGGCTCACGGCTCACGGCTTGCTGCTTCGAAAAGTTTTTGGTGGCACCGGTATTTTACCGGTGCAGGTGCACAGGTTGAAAACCTGTGCCACCAATAATTTTCATAAGTTACGGGTGGGGCAAAGGCCCAGGAGCAACTGCTTACAAAAAATTCGGCTGGCGCTTCTCCAGAAAGGCTTTAGCCCCCTCGTGGGCGTCCGGGGAGGCGAAGCACAGGGCAAAGGCGTCCACCTCCAGGAGGCAGGCGTTCCTGAGGTCCAGATCGAAGCCCCGGTCCACGGCCTGCTTGGCGGCCCGCAACGACACCCGGCCCTTGGCGGCCAGAGACCGGGCCACTTTCCGGCAATCCGCCATGAAGGTGTCGGCGGGAAAGACCTGGGCCACCAGCCCCAGGGTTTTGGCTTCCGCAGCGCCCAGCATGCGGCCGGTGAGAATCAGTTCCTTGGCCGCCCCCTTGCCCACCAGTCGGGACAGGCGCTGGGTGCCCCCGAAGCCGGGGATGAGCCCCAGGTTGATCTCCGGCTGGCCCATCCGGGCGCTGTCCGCGGCGTAGATGAAATCGCAGGCCATGGCCATTTCCAGGCCGCCCCCCAGGGCAAAGCCGTTGACGCAGGCGATCACCGGGACCTCCAGGGCCTCCAGCACAAAACCGGCCTCGTGGGCCGAGGCCGCGAAGGCCCGGGCCTCCAGGGGGCCGAATTTCAGGAACTCGCTGATGTCCGCCCCGGCAATGAAGGCGCGGCCGGCCCCGGTGAGGAGGAGCACCCGCACCTCCGGGTCCCGCCGCACCCGGTCCAGGGCCTCCTTGAACTCCGAGAGCATCTCGTGGTTCAGGGCATTGAGCTTGTCCGGGCGGTTAAAGGTGATGGTGGCGACGCCGGCCTCTTGGTCGAAGAGAATGGTTTGGTACGACATGGGCTCCCCTTTATAAAATTAACGGTTTTCCACAGGCCGCCGGCCTGGGCCGGTAAATTAAAACCCGCGGGCCAGCTCTCCCACCGCCTCGAGGGTGGACGGCTGCCAGCGGGGCTGATCGTCTTTGTCCAGGATGCGGGCCCGGATGCCTTCAAAATAATCGGGGTGAGTGATCAGGAAGTGGGCCGCCATGGCCTCGCGATGAAAGACCTCCGGCAAAGGCCGCCCTTGATTGGCCCGGAGCAGTTGCAGGGTAATGGCCAGGGCCGTGGGCGAGCGCTCCCCCAGGCGGCGAAAAACTTCCTCACAGAGATTAAGCTCCAGACTGCACTGCTTAAGGGCGGTCATGATCTCCCGCAGGGAGGTCTTCCCGGCAAAGTGCTGCGCCACCCAGGCGTCCATCTCCGGTTTTGGGGGAATATCCCGGCTGGCGAAAGGCGCCAGCACCCGGGCCAGGGCCGCTACCGCATCGGGTTTGGCCCCGGGCAGGTCCCCGGCGCATTTTTCCAGAGCCTCCCGCAGTTCGCCCAGACGGGCCGCCGGCGCCAGATGAGTGGCCAGCCCCAGCCGGACAGATTCGGCCCCCAGGAGTTCGTAGCCCGTCAGGGCCAGGTACTCGGGATAGCCCGGGGGGCATTTGCTGAAGAGCCAGCCCGTCGCCCCCACATCCGGGAAGAAGCCGATGCGGGTTTCGGGCATGGCCATGCGGGTTCCTTCGGTGGCCACGACGATATCCGCCCCCGCGGCCAGCCCCAGCCCGCCTCCCATGGTGATCCCATGGGCCAGGACCACCACCGGCTTGGGGAACTGATGGATCAGGAGGTCCAGGGCATACTCCTCCCGAAAAAACTGGTCCGCCAGGTGTATTGCGGCTTCCCGGACCGCCTGGGTAAGTTCCTTGAGATCACCCCCGGCGCAGAAGCCCTTTTCGCCTGCCCCGCTGATGAGCACCAGGCGCACCTGGTCCGCGGCCAGGGCCTCCTCCAAGGCCCGATTCAGGAGCCGGATCATTTCCCGATTCAGGGTGTTGAGGACCCGGGGGCGATTGAGGGTAATGGCCATCAGGCCTTGATGGCGGTTTACCAGGACTGGGGATTCGGTCTGATCGGCCATATTATAGTAGTCGGTAGCCAGTAGTCAGTTGCCAGTAGCCAGT
>CAYNMI010000299.1:0-3291 GCA_964398095.1 uncultured Desulfobacca sp. | reverse complement strand
AGACCGACGCCTCCATCAACCCGGGAAACAGCGGCGGTCCCTTGCTGGACATCAATGGCCGGGTGGTGGGCATCAACTCCATGATCGTTGCTCAAGGCCAGGGCATCGGCTTCGCCATTCCCATCAACGTCGCCCGGCAGATCATTGCTCCCTGGATGAAATGAGTGGCGCCCCCGGAAGAACGCGTCGCCAGGCTTGAGAGCCATTTCCTGCAGGTACGGGATATCATCCAGAGGGAAGAGATGTGGGAGCGGGTGCCGGAACGGGCCCGGCAGTTCTCCCCGGAAAACCTCGAGGGCCTGGTAAAGTTCGCTTACTTCGGCGGGTTCATTGATATGGCCGCGGTCTGCCGCTTCCTGCTGATGGACAAAAAGGAGGTCCACCGGCTCCGGGCCAAATGGTATGAGGAAGTCCGGGAGCAGGGCTGCTGGCTCTGCTGAGAAATAATCTGATAGAAGCGCCGCGCACAAGGAGAAAACCATGCAGGAATATGTCATCCACCCCCTGGTGGTGGGCGCCAATGAAACCGATCAGGGCATCATGACCTATCTCAAGGGTTACGGCAAGCGCATCTGGATTCCCATCTACGTCTTTTATCTGGAAGGCGGGCCGGAGAAAATCCTGGTGGACACGGGCCTGGAGCAGTTCATGGTGCCCCCGGAGGTGGGGGAACAATACGGCCTGAAAATCCAGGAGTTCGAAGAGGCCCTGGACACTTACGGTCTCAAGCCGGAAGACATCGATATCATCATCCACACCCACCTGCACAACGACCATTGCGAGAACGATTACAAGTGCACCAACGCCCGGGTCTACGTCCAGAAGAAAGAGTACGATTTCTTTAAAGCGCCCCACCCGGTGGACCACCGCTACTTCCCCGACCTCCTGGATGAGGTGGAGGTGGTGCAGGTGGACGGGGATGCCCCCATCGTGGACGGCATCAGCGTGCTCCTCACCCCCGGCCACACGGTGGGAGGCCAGTCCGTGGTGGTCAACACCCGGGCCGGCCGGGCGGTGATCACCGGATTTTGCTGCAATGAAATGAATTTCCCCGCCTCGGGACCCCCCATCCCCTCGGGGGTCCACATCAATGTCATCGACGCCTATGACAGCGCCCGGCGGGTCAAGGAGGTGGCGGACATTCTCATCCCCTTGCATGACCTGGCCGTGGGGCGGCAGCGGAGCATTCCCGCCTGACAGGCGGAAACCGCCTGCCGCGCCGGAGGCGCATTTGGCTTTTGGGGGCTGGCCCCGCTCTTCGGGGCCGCGGCAAGCGCGGGGGAAATTGCTCCAGGCCAAGGGGTCCGGGGCGTACCGGCCCCTCAGGGAGCGGTTCGGGTGAGATTAAAGAGGGGTCTTGGGTGAGAGGCAAAAGATTGCCGTCGGGTCACCGCCAGACTCTCAGCTTAAGAGTATCGCCGCTATTCGGTGCAAACAATAAGCCAACGCCCATGGGATTAACCCGGCCCTGATAAACTTCACCGGTGGTTTCGTCTCGCACTTCGGCGCCCCCCAACCTGTCCACATTCCCGATGTATAGGGTTCTGCCATACGCATTTTTGACGCCGATTTTGCCCCGATTATCAATCCAGCCGTCATAACTCTTCCCATTTTTCTGGACGACAACATCTCCGGGGCCGTAGATCTTTGGCTGAATCGTCTCCGGCAGCGTCCGTTCGTTCGTTTTTTTCTTGGCGGGCGCGGCGGGCTGAGCGAACCCAATCCCGGCCGAGGTCACGGTTAACCACAACCCGGCCAGGGTCACCATGAGGATGGTTTTTACGAGGCGCATAGTTGACCTCCGAGGCTATTTAAAAATCGTCAGGCGTGCGGCAACCCTGCCTGGCTTATACTCTCCGACAAGTTGTCTGGCCCGGCCTGCCGGCCCCTCAATCATTGGGGCCGGGGGCCCTGAACCTCAAAATGGCCTTAACTTCAGGGCGCCTGGCGGTCCAGCGCCCCCAGCCTCAGGCGGTGGGCTCCGCTAAGATCTTCAACAAGTACTGCCCATAGCCGTTCTTCCGGAGGGGTTCGGCCAGACGGCGCAATTGCCCGGCATCGATAAGGCCCAGACGAAAGGCAATTTCTTCGATACAGGCAATCTTGAGACCCTGGCGTTTCTCAATGGTCTCGATAAAGGTGGACGCCTCCAGCAGCGATTCATGGGTGCCCGTATCCAGCCAGGCGAAACCCCGGCCCAACACCTCCACCCGGAGCTCGCCGCGCTTCAGGTAGGCTTTATTGACATCGGTGATCTCCAACTCCCCCCGGGCCGAGGGCTTGAGCCCGGCGGCGATCTCCACGACGCGATTGTCGTAAAAATAGAGGCCCGCCACGGCAATGGACGATTTGGGTTTGGCGGGCTTTTCGACGATATCCAGGACCCGGCCGGATGCCTCAAATTCAACCACGCCATACCTCTCCGGATCTTTGACCTGATAGCCGAACACCAGGCCGCCCTGAGTCAACCCCATGGCGCGCTGCAGAATCTCCTCGAGCCCGTGCCCATAGAAAATATTGTCTCCCAGCATGAGGCAGACCCGGCCCCGGCCGATAAATTCCTTACCGATGATGAAGGCCTGGGCCAAGCCCTCGGGCCGGGGTTGTGCCGCATAGGAGAAGCGCAAACCCAATTGCGACCCGTCACCCAGCAGGGCCTCATATCTGGGGAGGTCCTCAGGGGTGGAGATGACGAGAATCTCCCGGAGGCCCGCCTGCATGAGTACTGACAGGGGGTAATAGATCATGGGCTTGTCATAGACCGGCAGGAGCTGTTTGCTCACCACCTTGGTAACCGGATGGAGGCGGGTCCCGGCGCCGCCGGCCAGAATGATGCCCTTCCAGCCTGAGGCGGGCGAACCTCCAGCTACCTTGCTCAAGTCCTGGCTACCCTTGATCTTGACCATCGTCCGGTCCATGCCGAGGAGAGAATTCCCCGTCACTTTTTATTTTACCTGCGGATAAGAATATTAGATAACCCCATGCCTTGGCAAGGGGAAAGCGTCCAAGTTGCCGGCGCCGGGGAATTTATCGGCAGCCAGGTGGTGGCGCGGTTGGTAAAGCTGTCCTGGCCCCATAAGCGGGGTGGATGGCCGGCAGGCTAGTTCCAGATAGCCGCCATGCCTGCCTCCGGAGGCGTAACCGCAGGGGCCCGGCATGGATTTGGGGAGAAGAGATACGAAAAATCTCCATGCCTTAACTGAGCAAAAGGTCAATAATCCTTTCCTGATCCGCGGCACGCAAATAGGGATGCATGGGCAGGCTGAATATCTGCGCCGCGGTGCGTTCACT
>CAYNMI010000298.1:0-3294 GCA_964398095.1 uncultured Desulfobacca sp. | reverse complement strand
CCGGGCTGGTGGCCTCGCCCATCATGGTTTGAATCTTGCCGATCTCCGTGAAAGAGCCCGTGGCCACCACCACGGCCAGCCCTTCCCCCCCGGTCACCAGGGTCCCCATAAACGCCAGATTGACCCGGTCCCCCAGGGGAATATTGGCAGTGGTCAAGGCCTCGATGGCTTTGACCACGGGCAGGCTTTCCCCGGTCAGGGCGGATTCATCCACCGACAGGTGGGTCGCCTCCACCAGGCGGCAGTCGGCCGACACATAGCTGCCCGGGCGCAGCACCAGGAGGTCCCCCAGGGTAAGGTCGGAGGCGGAGATTTCGCGCATCTGGCCTTCCCGGATGACCAGGGCCGTGGGCCGCACCAGGGTTTGGAGGGAGCGGATGGTCTTTTCGGCCTCGCTTTCGGTCTTATAGCCGATGAAGGCGTTGATGGTGACTACGCCCATGATCAGCAGGGCATCCAGGGCGCCCCCGGTGAGCACCGAAATGCCGGCCGCCGCGCCCAGCAGCGCCACCGGCAGGGATTTGAACTGTTCGGCAAAGATTTCCCAGCCGGAGCGGCGCTCCGCTTCGGGCAGGACATTGGGACCGTATCTCTTAAGATTTTGATCGACCGCCCGGTTGGACAATCCGGCGGTGGGAGAGGTCTTAAACGCGGCCAGCACCGCCTCCGGCTCCATCAGGTGCCAGGGCTTCTCGGGCTGGTCCGCCGTGGACGACAGGAGTGACTTTAATCTGGCGAGGGCCGACCCGGGGGCGGTGGTCTGCAGGGAAGCATCGGCCGGCGGGGACGGCGGCGCCCCCACCCCGTCGCCGGGCTGACGGTTGTGAAACTCTCCGACAATCTCTTCGATCAGGGAGGCTATGGTTTGGGGCGAGTTGCCCGAGTTAAAGCACACCAGGACATTGCCCGTTAAGGCGTTGGCCGAGACGTGGGTGATCTCCTGGAGCCGCGCCAGATGGGCTTCCAGGGCCCGTTTGAGGGCCTCGGAGCGGTAGAGGCCTTCGACCTTAAACCGCACCCGCCCCGCCACCGCGGTATGTATCGCCTGAACCATGGGCCTGATTAATTTTTATGGAGACGTCTTCAGGTCTTCTTAACGAACTGTCCCTTTACGCCCCGGGCCTTTTTTTTTCAGCCGCGTCGCCGGTGCTTTTGGCCGCCGGCGCCGGCTCCTTGGGAGCTTTGGCCTTGGGCATAACCGCGCAGGCCACGTCCTTGACGCCTTCCACGGCCCCCACCAGGATGTCGCTGATGCTCTTAATGGCGCCCTGGCCTAAAGTGCCCGCGGCTTCAATGGCGCCGCCCACCGCCGCCTTGGCCGTGCCGCCCAAATTGCCGCCGACCTCGGTGGCGCCTTCAATGACCCCGGTGACCGCACTCTTGGCTACCTGAGCCGCATCGCCGCCGATGTCCGCGGCGCCCTTGACCGCGCCTTTGACCAGTTCCCGGGCCGCGGCCTCCACATTGCCGCCCACGTCGCCGACTCCCAGGATGATACCCTTGGCCACGTTCTTGGTGCTGACGATGAGTCCGGAACCCACTTCTTCCGTGGCCTTAATCGCCCCATGGAAAACATCCCGGGTCACATTGAGGGTTTCCGTGGCCACCGCCCCGGTGGTCTTCAGGGCGTCAGTGACGGCCGTGCGCGCCACGGTGACGATCTGGCCTTCGATTTCGCTCAAGCCCTTGAGACTGCCCACGATGCCGTCTTTCACCGTGGTGCCGGCCTGGCCCAGCATATCGCCGATTCCTTTCGCCTCACCCGTGTCTTTCTCAGCCATAACGCCCTCCCTTGGGTAACCTGTTCGGATTCTTGCGGATTAGAGTTTAAAGTTAAGTGATTTTCCGGGGTAAGTCCAGGCTTCCCTAGAGAAAAAGGAAAGATTATGGAGCCGCCCGCCGCCAGCGGCAACCCGCCTGTGGCGCCCTCAGATGCGCTGGCTCAGCCAGGCAGCCAGTTGCATGGGGTTGACTTCCGGGAAAGACTTGGCAAACGCCGCTTTTAGGGCCAACAGGGAAATGAGAGATGTCAACTGCTGCTTATTATAGGAAACCACCAACAGACCCTGGCCAGGGTCCGTCTCCACCCGGCGGATCCCCCAGATGCGGGCCAAATCGGCCTGGAACCCCCGGGCCAGGTCGTCGTTGCCCTTGAGCTTGTCAATGGCCAGGCTCAGTTGCCCCGGCCGGGAATCAATCACTGCGAAGCCATTCATAACTCGGACGGGTCCTCTCCTTGGAACGCCCGTTTACCCGCACTAGCCGCGGGCAATACGAGCCTAGTATATATTTTTTATTATATCAATAGGTTATTATTAACGGGTAGCTTGGCCTGCCGGGGCTGCTAACCAAATTATAATTTAAATCTAACACTTATACCCTCAGGCCGCGTATCCTATATATACTCGACTTCGGCCCGGAGCCCAATAATAAAGATTACGATATATATCGGCAGGCAGACAAAAGTGCTTACTAACCAAATTGCGGCCACTCATCAGCCCCGGCCCGGGCCGCATCACAGCAATCTGGCGCCCAACTCGGCGATCCCGGACCGCTCCCCTTTCACCAGGGTGATGTGCCCGGAGATTTCTTCCCCCTTGATCTTCTCCACCAGGTAACTGAGACCGTTGGACGAGGCGTCCAGGTACGGATGGTCGATCTGTTCCGGGTCGCCGGTAAAGACGATCTTGCTGCCCCGGCCCACCCGGGTGAGGATGGTCTTGATCACATGGGGGCTCAAGTTTTGGCTCTCATCACAGATAATGAACTGCTTCGGGATGCTCCGGCCCCGGATATAGGTCAAGGCCTCCAGTTCGATCTTGCCGTTGGTCAGCAGATAATCGATGCAGCCGTTGGGTTGAATATGTTCATTGCACAGGTATTCCAGGTTGTCGTAAATGGGCTGCATCCAGGGCCTGATCTTATCCTCCTTGTCGCCGGGGAGAAAGCCGATATCGTTCCCTAAGGGCACGATGGGCCGGGTGATGAGGATGCGGTTGTAGCGGCCGCTGCCCTCCAACACCTTTTCCAGGCCCGCGGCCAGGGCCAGGATGGTCTTGCCGGTGCCGGCCTTGCCCACCAGGGTCACCACCTGGATGGCATCATCCAGCAGCAGCTCCAGGGCGAACTTCTGTTCCTTGTTCAACGCCTTGATGCCGTAGACCGCCTTGCCGTCCTGGGCCAGTCTCTGGAGCCGGTGGTTGGCATACCGGGCCAGAGCCGATTTTGACGACGATGCGCTCAGTTTCAGGATACAGAACTGGTGGGGGTGAATATCCCCGGCGTCATAGTCCA
>CAYNMI010000297.1:0-3301 GCA_964398095.1 uncultured Desulfobacca sp. | reverse complement strand
TGCCCTGATCCAGTCCAAAGAAGGAGAAAGGTTGTGGATAGGTTGAACGAAGTGGAAATTTTATTAGTAGAAGATAATCCTTATGACGCCGAACTCACCCGCAGGGCCCTGAAGCAAAAGGGGCTGGCCAACAAGCTCCTTACCTTCCCGGATGGCGTGGAAGCGCTGGATTATCTCTTTGGTGACGGCATGTATGCCGGACGGGACCTGGTGGTGCGTCCCAAGGTTATTTTTCTGGATTTGAAGCTCCCCCGGGCCAGCGGCCTGGAAGTGTTGGCCAAGATCAAAGCCGATGAGCGCACCAGAATGATTCCGGTGGTAATCTTGACCTCGTCCCAGGAAGAGTCGGATATCGTCAGGAGCTATAATCTGGGAGTGAACAGCTACCTGGTCAAGCCGGTGGACTTTGACCAGTTTCTCCAAGTCGTGGAAGAATTGGGCCTCTATTGGATGTTGTTGAACAAGGTTCCGAATTGAGCGGCCCGGGTTAGGTTTTCCCGGCTGCGGCCTACCGGTGGATCGGGGTGGGAGGGATTCATGGAGCAAGCCCTGCACATTTTGATTCTGGAGGATTTGCCCAGCGATGCGGACCTGATGACTTATGAGCTGCGGCAAGCCAATATCACCCATTCGTTCCGGCGCGTTACCGACCGGGAACATTTTCTCGCCGCCCTCCAGAGTGATAAGCCGGATCTGATCCTGTCGGATTTCCACCTGCCCAGTTTCGATGGCCATGAAGCCCTGGCTTTGGCCCAGGCTACCTGCCCGGAGGTGCCCTTTATTTTTGTCTCGGGGGCTATGGGTGAAGAGGTGGCCATCGACGCCATGCAGCGGGGGGCTACGGACTATGTGCTCAAGGACCGCCTGTCCCGCCTGGGTCCCGCAGTCCAGCGGGCCCTGCGGGAGGCCAAGGCGCGCCGGGAGCGCCGCCAGGCTGAGGCCGCCCTGAGAGAAAGTGAGGAAAAATACCGTCTCCTGCTCAAGAACATCCCGGCGGTGGTTTATAAAGGTTATCAGGATTGTGGGGTGGATTTTGTCGATGGCAAGGTGGAGGAACTCACCGGCTACCTGAAGCGGGAATTTGACTCCCGGAGCCTGAAATGGTCCGACGTACTGGTACCGGAGGACCAGGAAGGATTCAAAGCGGCGTTCCGGGAAGGACTGCACTCTTTCCGATCATACGTCAGGGAATACCGGATCAGAAGAAAAGATGGTGAGATTATCTGGATCCAGGACCGGGGCCAGATCATCTGTGCCCCGGATGGCCGGGTAGAATACATCAGCGGGGTATTTTTCGATGTCACCGAGCGCCACCACGCCATAGAAGCCCTGCGGCGGAGCGAGGCGCAGTTCGTTTCCTTTATGCGCCACCTCCCCGGCACTGCGGTCATGCGGGATTTTCAGGGGCGTTATCTCTATGCCAACGAAACCTGGGAGAGGATCCAGCATCGAACGCGTCAGGATTGGGAGGGCAAGTCTATCGCGGAGGTGTGGCCACCAGAAACGGCGGCCCATCTTATGAACAGTGATCAGCAGGTGATCGCCCGGGGAGAACCGCTGCAGACCATCGAGGAGATTCCCCAGGAGGACGGCATCCATAACTGGCTGGTCAATAAGTTTCCCATCCTGGACCAAGACGGCCGGCCGATCCTGATCGGCGCGGTGGGCATTGATATTACCCTGCGGCGGCGGGCCGAAGAAGCCCTGCGGGAATCGGAGCAGCGCCTGCGCTTTCTCACCTCTCAGCTTTTGAGCGCCCAGGAACGGGAACGGAAGCGGATTTCCATGGAGCTGCACGACGAACTGGGGCAGAGCCTGGCGGTGCTGAAGCTCCAAATCAGGGCCATTGAGCGGGCCCTGCGGGAAGATCAGCCGGACTTAAAAGAGAGGAGCCGGGAATTGCTCCAATACCTGGATGGGGTAATTGACGACATCCGCCGCCTTTCCCGGGATCTGAGCCCCGCGATCCTGGAAGACCTGGGTTTGCAGTCGGCGCTGAAATACTTGATCGATGGGGTTAGTAAGCATTATACTGTCAGTCATTCTTTTGCGGTGGAGGATTTGGATCATCTGTTCCCGCCTGAGGCCCAGATTATTATCTACCGGATTTTTCAGGAATGCCTGACCAACATATCGAAGCACGCCGGGGCCAGCAAAGTTTCGATCTCCATACGGGAAGATAATGGCTTGATCTCCTTGACCTTAGAAGACGATGGGGCAGGATTCGATCCGGTCCAGATTGCAGCCCGCCGGGCCACCGGCCGGGGGCTGGGTTTAGCCGCCCTCTATGAACGGACTCGCATGCTGGGCGGGAATCTGGAGATCCGGACGCAGCCGGGAGCCGGCACCAGGGTGACCTGTACCATTCCCATTGATCGGGCGAACAGGGCCAGGGGCCTTTAATCCGGGAATGTGCTCCCCCAGGGGCTAATCCCGGTTGGGCCCGGGAGACGGAACGGGGCGGCAATGGTCTTGGGTTTAACTGCCGGGGAAAATATTGACAAAATGGTTTGAGAACCCTGACGTTCCCGCTTGTCAGTCGCAGGTTCAGCACACGGAGGCGCACGATGGGGAGCCCTTTCAAGATCTTGTTGGCCGATGACCACGTGATGTTTCGCCGGGGCGTCAGGAGCATGATTCAAGGGATGGACGCCGTGGAAGTGGTGGGGGAAGCCGGTGACGGCCTCGAACTCTTGCGGCTCCTGCGGGATATTAAACCCGACCTGGTCATCATGGATATATCTATGCCGAACCTGCGGGGCTTGGAGGCCACCCGGGAGATCAAGATCGTCGATCCCGGGGTCAAGGTTTTGATCCTGACCATGCACAAAGACCGGGAATACCTGTATCATGCCTTGACGGCCGGCGCCGAGGGCTACCTGCTCAAGGAAGATGCGGACGGGGAGTTGATTTCGGCCATTGAGACGTTGCGCAAAGGCGGCACCTTCATATCTCCCCTGCTGTCGGCCCAAATGGCCGATATCTTTGTGGATAAGTTTCGACCCGGCGGCGGCCAACCCACTGCTGCCGAGGAACCCCTCACCGTCAGAGAACGGGAAATCCTTAAGCTTATTGCCGAAGGAAAATCCAGCAAGGAGATCGGCGGTCTCCTCTTTATCAGCAGCCGGACGGTGCAACATCACCGGGCCAACATGATGAGAAAATTGAACGTCAAAAAAACCGCCGACCTCGTGAAATATGCCATCCAAAAGGGGTACGTCATGGCCACGCCCCCGTGACGCTCACCGCGGCTGCCGCGGCCCTGGGCCCGCCTCGTTACGCCACATTCTGCCATCCTAGC
>CAYNMI010000296.1:0-3312 GCA_964398095.1 uncultured Desulfobacca sp. | reverse complement strand
CCCGGCGCAAGAGTATCGGCATTCAGGTGACGTCCGAGGGCCAGGTGGTGGTCACCCGGCCCCGGGGCGCCTCCCGGGCCGACCTGGCCCGGGCCTTGGAAAGACACCGGGGCTGGATCGAGGCCAAGGTGGCGGAAAGGCAGGCGGCCTGGAGCCGATTCAAGGCAGGGGAAGCCTGGTTTCTGGGGAAGCCTTACCGGCTCACGGCGCGCCGGGGGGATGGGGGGGCCGTGTCTTTAAACGGCAACGAAATTCAGGTCCTCCTGGCCGACGGCCTGGAGCCCTGGTCCCTGCTGCAAGCCTGGTACCGGGAGCAGGCTTTGGCGCGGCTGCAGGAGCGGGTGCGGCATTTTGGGGCGCGCCTGGGCCTGAAGACGGGGCCGGTGGCGCTCAAGGCGTGGAAGCGGCGCTGGGGGGAATGCCACCCCGACGGCACCCTGAAGTTTAACTGGCGCCTGATCATGTGCCCGCCGGAGGTCATGGACTACGTGGTGGTGCATGAACTGGCGCACCTGACGGTGGCCGGCCACAACCCCCGCTTCTGGGCCCGGGTGGCGGAGGTATTGCCGGACTACGCCGCGCGGCGCGGCTGGCTGAACCGGGAGGGCGCCCCGTTGCTCCTGTGGGAGCCGGTCTGGCCCGGCCCCCCGCAGGTCTCCGGCCCCTAGTACTTCACTGCTAAAATCAGCGATAGATTGTAATAAGAGCGTATTGAGTCGAGGTAGATATACTCGTTGCCAAAAGTTTTTCCTTCCCCCCTCACCCTCACCCTCTCCCCCCGCTGGGGGGAGAGGGGAAAAACTGCCTCTGTAAGGTCACGTTATTGATGAAACAGACCACTGGCCCTTTATGCCGCCGATTCCTGGGCGGGGGCGGGTTTTTCCGCCACAAAGGAGAAGCTGCCGGCCGTGGAGGTCAGGCGGATGGACTCCCGGGCGCCTTTGGACTTAATCAGGGTTTCCCCCACTTTCCACCAGGCCCGGTGGAGCAAATCCAGGGGTTTTACCAGGACCCGGGACAAGGCCTGGGGCAGCTTGGGGAAGAGGGTCATTTCGGCCAGGGCCCGCAACGCCAGCCAATCGGCATTGGGACCCAGGGTGGTGACGACGAAACCGGCCTGGCGCAGCCCATAATAGAGACCCAGGTGGCTGTGGTGGTAAAAACTGGCATCGTGGAGCGGTTCCATAAAGGCCACGGTGCCGATAAAGCGGCCTCCCGGTTTTAAGACCCGGAAGGCTTCGCGCAACCCGAGGTAGGGGTAGCGCAGGTGCTCCAGGACCGCGATGGACAGAATGAATTCAAAACTCGCGTCGGCAAAGGGCAGGGCGTGGGCGTCCCCTAACAGCGTCGCGTCTTTCTCCCGATAATCAAGCCCCACATAATGAAAGCCGGACAGTTCACAGACCTGCCGATGGATGGCGGCGCCGCATCCCAGGTCCAGCATGAAGGCCCCGGGCGTCCGGGCCCGGGGAAAATGGCTGAGCAGGGTGGTTTTCAGCCGGGTCGGCAGGCTCACCCCCGTAAAATCAACTTCGGGGGCCGGATGGTGGTCGAAGGGGCTCACATTGCCCGCGGCGTCGATCTCCGACGAGTCGAGGCCGTTAAGCACCACTTCCAGGTTGACGGTGGCCGGTCCTTTTAAGCGCAAATCCAACTGACCGTTTGGACCGGAATCATACCTGGTCCCGCAGCCCCGGCAGACGGCGCCGGTATCGGTCCGGTCCAGCCGGGCTTTGCAGGCGGGACACGCCAGCAGATCCCAGAAATCGGGCTGAGAGTGAGGCGGCGAGGAATCTCCGGGGTTTGTCATCTGAACTGCTCCCAGGTTATTGGTACTTCCCCGGTTGGGGGCGGGTGGCGCCGAAAATGCCACCCTTGGGGATCAGAAATTCATGACTCAGGATAACCTTTTACAAAAATCCAGGAAGTTAATGACAAGTCGCGGGTTTGCAGCTAAATATAACATGATCCAGCCTTCTATGATAAGATTATCGACAATAATTCAAAATTGTGATTGAAACCCTGCCATGAACGATACGGAGACAGCCGGAGCTCCGGCCCTTTCGCAATCCACGCCGGAGGAGCTTATCCAGGGCGGCGTCAAGCAGGAGCGGCTGGGGGCCTGGCAGGCCACCGCCATCTGCGGCAATGACCTCACCTCCTCCTGCCTTAACGTCTCGGCCATCGCGATTGTCTAGGCCCACGCCCTGGCGCCCCTGGCCCTGCTCCTGGCCGCGGGGGTGTTCCACCTCTTTGGTAGAGTAAGCAGTGAGCAGTAAGCAGTGAGCAGTAAGCAGTGGGGGGTGAGCAGTTGAACATGAGTCGCGGGCTCAGCTGTAAATCATGAAACGCTAGGGTAGCACAGGCTTTCCAGCCTGTGCGGGCACGTGCTTTCGACTGCGACCCTGGGAAGATGGTGGGCAGTGCCCACCCTACATTTTCTTTCACTTTTCTGAAAGACACCTGAGAAAGAAAGGATTCGCCTTATGCACGAACACGCTTCGCCCCGGGCGGCCGTGGAGACCATGATTCGCAGCCGCGACCTGCTGGGGTTGCTGCACCACGCCGCCACCTTGCACGGGCACGTCTGTCCCGGCCTCACCCTGGGGGTCAAGGCCGGGCAGTACGCCATGGATTACCTGGAGCAGGAGAACCTCGGCATGGAGGAAGTGGTGGCCATCGTGGAGTGCAACAACTGCTTCACCGACGGCATCCAGGCGGTTACCGGCTGCACCTTCGGCAATAACGCCTTGATTTACAAAGACCTGGGCAAGACCGCGGTCACCGTGGCCCGCCGCCGGGACGGGGCCGCGGTGCGCCTGGTGGTGCACCCCGACTTCAGGGAGCGCATGTTTGCCCGTTACCCCGCGGCGGGGCCGTTGTTTGAGAAGGTAGTGGTGCAGCGCCAGGGGACGGAGGAGGACCACCACCGCTTCCACCATCTGTGGGAGGCCGTGGCCCGGCGGGAGTTGGAAGAGGTGGAACTGGCCGAACAGTTCTGCATCGAGACCCTCACCATCCAGATGCCGGCCTATGCCCGGATTTTTGCCACCGAGGTGTGCGGCCGCTGCGGCGAAGGGGTGATGGAGCCCCGGATCAGGATCCAGGCCGGCCAGAAGGTCTGTCTGGCCTGCGCCGGGGAGGAATATTATCACCTCACCGGCCAGGGGATCGGCTGCGGCCGGGAGATTTGAGGCCCACGGGCCGGGGCGGCCGGGCCGTGAGGGCGAGGATATCGGCTGATGGCTCGGAACCGATATACTCGTTGCCAAAAGTTTTTCCTTATCCCCCCCTCACCCTAGCCCTCTCCCC
>CAYNMI010000295.1:0-3317 GCA_964398095.1 uncultured Desulfobacca sp. | reverse complement strand
TTTCCACCTTTTCGGTGCCCACCCCGTAGCGCTTGATGGCGGTGGACTGGCAGTGGGGGCAGCGCTCCGGCACCGGCGCGCTATAGCCGCAGTAATGGCAGACCAGGCGGTCCTGGTCCTGATGGTGGGTCAGGGCCACGCTGCAGTGGCGGCACTGGAAGACCTGGCCGCAGAAGAGGCAGAACACGGCCCGGGCATAGCCCCGGCGATTGAGGAACAACAGGGCCTGCTCCCCCCGCCGGAGCACCTCCGTCAGGGCCGTGAGCAGGGGCCGGGAGATCACCTTGAGGCTCTTGTCGCCCCGCTGGGTGCGCAGGTCGACAAGCTGGATGTCGGGCAGGGCCTGGGGGGTGACCCGGTTCGGGAGATGAAGATAGCGGTATTTCCCGGCCCGGGCCGCATAGCAGGTAGTCACCTGGGGAGTGGCGGAGACCAGGACCACCGCGGCGTCCGCCAGTTTGCCCCGGTAGAGGGCCACGTCCCGGGCCTGGTAGAGGAGGCCGCCCTCCTGCTTGTAGGAGGGGTCGTGCTCTTCATCCACCACCACCAGCCCCAGGCGGGGCAGGGGGGCGAAGACCGCGGAGCGGGCCCCCACCACAATATCGACTTCTCCCAGCACGATGCGGCGCCATTGATCCACCCGGACCGCCTCGGACAGGCCGCTGTGGAGCAGGGCCACCCGGGGGCCGAAGCGCTCCTGAAAGGCCTGGCCCACGGGATGGGTCAGGGCGATTTCCGGCAGGAGCACCAGGACCTGACGCCCCTGGGCCAGGGCGTGGGCCGCGGCGCTCAGATAGACCTCGGTTTTGCCGCTGGCCGTGACGCCGTGGAGCAGGAAAGGGGCAAAGGCCCCGGTGTCGATCCCCTGGATGATGGCCGTCAGGGCCTCTTCCTGGTGGGGGACCAGGGTGAGGTGTTCGGTCTGGCCGTCAGAGGCGTCAGCTTCGGGGGTACGGTCGCGGGGGCGGTCCTCCAGGGTGATTAATTGCCGGGCCGCCAGGCGGCGCAGGCTGTCGCGGCAGCCGGGGAAACGGCCCTGAAGTTCCTGCACCGGGATGGGGCCGGCTTCCCGGAGGTATGCCAGAAGCGCCCGGGACTTGGGGCCCAGGCGCTGGGGGGGCGGGACGGCCTCGGGCTGATCCACCGGAGTAGCCCAGAGTTCCCGGCGGGGGCGGACATGCGCGGCGCCCCCGGGGATGATGAAACTCAAGGCCTCCCCCAGGGGATACTGATAATAATCCGCCACCCAGCGAAACAGGGGCAGCAGTTCAGGGCCGAACCGGGGTATGGGGTCGAGCACCTCCCGGATGTCCCGGAGGGTCCCCGGGGGGGCCTCAGAGGTAGGGCCCAGGAGATATCCGGTCACCTGGCGGCGGCCCACCGGCACCCGGACCAGGCTGCCCACCCGGGCCGCGGCGGCCAGGTCACGCGGCAGGCGATAGGTCAGGGTATGGGCCAGGGGCAGGGCCACGGCCACCTCCCACAGGGAGGCGGCTTCAGGGGAGGATGGGGCTTCCGTCATGGGCGGCGCGGTTAGAGAGTTTTTAACCTGGGGACCTCTTGGGAGTAATCGGATTGAAACCCCAAGAGGTCGTCATAAGCTGCGGTCAAGGCGCCGAAGGTCAGGGGGACCGTCACTATGAGACCCAGACCCAGGAGCAAGGCGCCGGCCAGATTGATCACGGTCAGAAGGAGCGTGAAGGCAAAGAGACTGAACCAGATGGGGTTCACCTTCCGCCGGCTCAACTCCATGGCCGGCCAGAAATCCAGACGGCGATCAATCACCAGGAAGGAAGCGAAGGTATAGCCCACCGCCAGGTATATGCCCGGGATGACCAATAACATGAGCCCGATGGCAGTAAGCAGCGAAGATACTATCAAGAGGAGCGTGAGCGGGAGTAAGAAGTTGAAACCGGCAAAAAAGTCGCCAAAGGTGGGGGATTGCCCTTGCAGCAGTTTGGCGCTGACGGTAAAGTTGCCCATGATCAGCGGCAGGAGGATCAGCGTGGACGCCAACATCCCGAACCAGGGGATGACCTCCAAGATCAGGTGGATGGCGGCATTAACCAACGCGAAGCCGATAAATCCCCCGGGATATTGTTTGAACACCTCCCAGCCGATTTTGATATAGTTTCCCAAGGGCAAGGTTTGGCGCGTCCGGGGTTGGGACGCATCGGGCCGGGGCGGTGAGACCTGGGTGGGCTGTCCGCAGGCGGGGCAATGCGCCTCGGACCCCGTCCATTGATTGCCGCAGTTCGGGCAGTGGGGCATGATTTCTCCTCCTGTCGTACCCGGCGCCACGCCGGTGGCGGCAACAGGTTGTCCTGGCCGCAGGGAATGTTATCAATAACTGCCTTACTTGGCAAACAGTCTCTTAAACCCGCGGCCTGAGAGCCCGGCAGCCGGGAATCAGGCGCGGCAATGGGGGAAAAATGGAATTCATTACCACGGCCTTCTCCGAGTCCATCGGCACCATCACCCTGAATCACGACCGCAAACGCAACGCCCTGGGCCGGGGCCTGATCCAGGAGATGATCAAGGCCTTGAACGATTTGGTCTATCGGGAGGCCCGGGTGGTGGTGCTCCGGTCTAACCCCGGGGCCCAGATCTGGTCCGCGGGCCATGATATCAGCGAGCTCCCCCAGGCCGGCCGGGACCCCCTGACGTATGACGATCCTCTGGAGCAGGCCATCCGGGCCATCCAGCGCTGTCCGGCCCCGGTGATCGCCATGCTGGAGGGGAGCGTCTGGGGCGGGGCGTGTGAGTTGGCCTTTGTCTGCGATATCCTGATCGGCACGGAGCACACCTCCTTTGCCATTACCCCGGCGCGCCTGGGGATCCCCTATAATCTCACGGGGATGCTGCACGTCCTCAACAAGCTGGGCATGTCCCTGGCCCGGGAGATGCTTTTTACGGCCCAGCCGGTGAGCGGCGAGCGGGCCGCCCGGGTGGGCATCCTCAACCACCTGGCGCCGGTGGCGGAACTGGAGGAGTTTACCTACGCCCTGGCCCGGCAAATCACCCGGAATTCCCCCATCAGTATTTCGGTCATGAAAGAGCAGTTGCAGATTCTGGGGAACGCCCTGCCCCTCAGCCCCGAGGCCTTCGAGCGCATCCAGGGATTGCGCCGCCTGGTTTATAACAGCCAGGATTACCAGGAAGGCCAGCGGGCCTTTATGGAGAAGCGGCCACCGGCGTTTCAAGGGGAGTGAACCGATTACACGGCCGATTTTTTCCGAAGCCAAGGCCCCCGGCCCAAGGAGCAGGGCGATGCGGAAGCGCCGCGTGGTGGGTATCGTCATCTTCCCGGACGTGGA
>CAYNMI010000294.1:0-3328 GCA_964398095.1 uncultured Desulfobacca sp. | reverse complement strand
CATCGAAGGCGACGGCGTCCCAAATTCCCACCAGCCCCATTTTCCCGGTCGCCATGTTGTAGAAGAGATTGGCAACGGTGGTCGGACCGGTCAGCAGGATAGTATAGGGCGAAAGTTCCTGGTATGCGTAGCTTTTGCCTGTGCCACGAGGCCCCAGCTCCACAAGATTGTAGTTGTGTTCACAGAGAGGAATCATGCGCAACAGGAAAAGCATCTTGAGCCGCCGGTCGAATTTATGAGGTTCAAGGCCGATGGTCCGGAAGAGAAGGTCGAGCCATTCGTCCGAGGTGAATTGGCGACGACATTCGCAGAACTCTGTCCGGTCGAACGAAGCGATCTGAATGGGCTTAAGGCTATCAATCCAAAATGGACTCCGTTTACCCTTGGCGTCTTCGTCATATTGGTGTCGGATGTCAACCTGAGCCCATATCCCCCCCATGAGGAGGCGATCATATTCCCTAATGTACCTTTCGGGAACATGGACATATTTATGACCGAAATTCAAAAATTCAGCCCAATATTTATCGTCATCTGACAGATAGCGGACTTTGATCTTGTCGATGAGGGTGTGCCTGCCCTTTTCCCGGACAAACGACTGAGCTTTATTGGCCTCATCGGGGCGGACAAAATTTTCGGACAGGGTGGAATTGACCACCTTCAAACCTGCTTCAATGGCCAGTGGGTCATCGGTGGCGCAGTATTTGCCCAGAAGATACTCCAGCACAAAAACCGGCACGTTAGCCCCTACCTTGACCTTCCGAACTAGGTCTTTTCGCACTACTTTCCCGGCAAACACTGAGGCAGCATTGCGATCAAGTTCAGACATAAATTGCGTTCTTCCCTTTTAAAGAGTTTGCCTCTCAGATGGAAATAGCCACCGGAATATTCTCCAGGCGAGCCAATTCCACCTGGGAAATAGTGTCCAGGGCATGCACGGAAACGCTATCCAAGTTTTCTTCGCTCAGCATAATGGTGATGGCATTGGGTTCATCCCGGCGCAGCATGATTTCTCTGGTCCCCTCCTCAAACCCATAGGCAGCCATGGCGGCAAAGCCAACCTCCTTGCGATTGGCCCGGACCGCCAGGTTTACCCTGATCTCCTCGGCGCCCATCAGCCCCGTCAGGCGATACGTGGCCTTGACGGAAAAGAACCGGGTGGTAATCTTGGATTTTTCAATTTCCAACAGGACCTTGGTAGTCTTGGGGATATAGGGCCTTACTTTGGCCTTCAAGCAAATCACGGGAATGACCATTTCCTGGAGTGAAATACCGCCATGACAATATGCACCTGTGACCCCCCGGGTCTTGAACCCTGCCAACCCTCTTGGAAAAGCGAGTTCCAAGTCGCCGGCCAGGGCAAGCTGATGAGCCGAGACCCTCAAATAACCATCCCCGGCTTTACCACCCTGGCCGATCCACACCCGCGTATGGAGTAGGACGGCCTTTCCTCCTGGCGGGTCCATTTCCGCTCCACCTTCAAATGCTTCCCCAAACAGATGTCCATGATCTGCTGTGACCACCAGATTGGGAACCCCCAAGGAGGCCAGCCGGCGGATACCGCGCCTTAGTTTGTCCAAGACCTCGTCCATATAGAGGCGGGCTTCGCTCTCGTCTTCCGTCTCCTCCCCCCTCCGGTCCATCTCCTGAGAAGTGACCAGGATCAGGTCTGCTTCTTTGATCTCCTGCTGATGTTTTTTCGAAGGCTTAATCAAATCCTTAAGTTTTAAGACCGCGGTTTTCCCCGACACCTTCTCTTGCAGATATTTGACCCGGGCGGCTCGATCTTTGAGCAGCGCTCCCCACACCGTCACCGCCACCTTACCACCCCCAACATCCACCAGCTCCAGCCCTTTTTCCGCTTCCGGCATTAACGCCGCCATCCCCACCGGTGTAATCGTGGGAAGTTGGGCAATGGCCGGCTTTAGGGTCACATCGAATTCTTCCTGCAGTCCTTCGGTGAGCTCCTGGCCCATTTCATAGCGGAGCGCGTCCACCAGGACATACGCTGTTTTTTCCTGGTTCAAGATGAGCGGAAAGACTTGTTGCTGATAGATGTTTCTCTGGGGTAAAAAATCGGGATTGGTAAAGCCGGATTTCTCCAAGGCCTGGCTCAGGGCCTCCGTGCAGTGCTCCATGGTCAGGGTGTAATGCTGCCGGACCAAAACCAGAACCTTTTCCAGCAGATCGGGTTCTTGGTGGTGCTCCAAATCAAAGCTGGCATATTGCCGCTCCAGATGACGATACAGTCTATCCAGCCGGCACCAGGGGTCCTTCTCTTGGGTGTACGACCTGAACAGAGATTCCGGGTCCTTTTTCATCTTGGTCAGTTCAGTCCTGATAACTTCTCCCAGGACAATGACCCTGGCGCTGTTTTCCACCAGGGTCCACCGGAGTTGCAAAGACGGTTCTTGCCGGGCCCAGAAACCCTTTTTGCGGCTTTCGGCCAGTTTCAAAGCCTCCAGAGGGTTTCCGGACAGCACTTCTTGCTCCGCCTGGGCCAGGAGCTTTGTTTCCAGAACCGGGAAAGTCTCGCCGGCGGCCAGCGCTTCCCAAGGGAGGTCTAAAACTGACAGCCCCAACTCCTGTTCCACGATGCGGGCGGCCTCCAGGTATGCCTCCAGAAAATCCAGCCGCTGGCGCCAGACATGGCAGATCTGGCAGGCTTTCCCCCGGAGATGTTCTTCCTGGGGCAAGGACACTTGGGAAAAAGCTGCGGGCTGTGCCTCCGCTGGCAAGAGGGCCAGAAGGTCCGTAAGAAGGAGCGTTCGCCGCACCACCTGGCGCGCCGCCTCCGGTGTTTGATGCCCCTCCAAATCTATCCCCAATTCGCTCTGCAACACCTTGGCCAACTCCGGCAGGGCTTGCCGGGTCTCCAAGTCCCCGTCATAGAGAGAAGAGGTGACAAACATCAGGGTCACTTCCTGGGGCGAGGCCGTGCCGAAAATGAGTTTGAGGGCGCCGGTGCTCAATTGTTCAACTTCAATGGACAGGCGGTCCAGGTCCTGGAGATTCAGGCGGCCTTCCTCCACCTGGCGGGTGATGTCAGCGAGGCTTTCTGGGGCGATCTTCTTGAAGACTTGCTCGGCAATGACTCTGAGGCGGGTGTTGCGCTGCCAGGGCGTGGCGCCAGGGGCCATGAGCACCCCGGCGCTTTCCACTTCCACCAGGGCGTGTTCTGTGTCCCCTTGGTCTTTGGGCACATAGACCACAAGGCGGGGAGGGATGTGGCAGTCGGGCCGGAGCCTGCCCGCGTCATCCACGAATTCCAGGAAAGGTTCGATCTCCCGGCGCAGACGGAAGAAGCTGTCCTTGAAGTGGAGCACTGAGG
>CAYNMI010000293.1:0-3335 GCA_964398095.1 uncultured Desulfobacca sp. | reverse complement strand
AATCCCCCTTTTCCAAAGGGGGACTTTAATCCCCCCTTTGGAAGAGGGGGGCAGGGACAGTAGTGTCCGGGAGCGATTTTGTAAGAAGGGTGGGATAGGTTGACCCAAAAGCGCATCTGAAGCGGTCCCCATTACCCTGCTTTCTTGCTATGGCTAATATTCCTCTTGACAGGATGATTGGTTCGACGTAAAATAAACCAAATGGTCGGTTTTTTATGAAGAGGCGGGCATGGCAAGCAAAGGGGACTTAAGCCGGCAACATATCATCGACAAATCGATGCAGCTCTTCTCGGTGCAGGGCTACTTCCATACCTCCATAGCCGACATCGTCAAGGCCACCGCGCTGACCAAGGGGGGGCTTTACGGCCACTTCCGCAACAAGCAGGAAATTTGGTCCGCGGTCTATGATGAATGCGTCCGGATTTGGAAGAGCACCGTGTTCCAGGGCGTGCGGGACATCCCCGACCCCCTGGGGCGCCTGGAACGGGTCATGGAGAATAGCCTGAAAAATTACCTGGGGGGCGGGGTGTTTGAGGGCGGCTGTTTTTTGCTTAATTCCCTGGTGGAACTGGCCGGGCAGTCCCCCACCCAGAGCCGGAGGCTCCTGGAAGGCTTCCAGGGGTTCGCGGCCCTGCTGCACCACTGGCTGGAAGACGCAGCCCGGCAAGGCCAATTACGGGACGGCCTGGACCTTGCGGCGATCGCCAATTTCCTGGTGATTTCCCTGAACGGTGCGGTTCCCCTGTACGCGGCCAGCAAGGACCCCGCGGTCTGGCAGCAAGCCCTGGCTCAATTAAAATTTTATCTCCAGAGCTTGCGGAAACCGAACTGAGCTATGGCCTGCAGCGGCTGATAATTTTCATAAAAGGAGAGTGGGTTATGGAATATACCAACGTTTTGGTGGAGAAACGGGAGCGCATCGGCTTCATTACCCTGAATCGCCCCCAAGCCATGAACACCTTTAACGTCCCCTTCGCCCGGGAGCTCAATGCCGCCTTGAGGGACATGGAGCAGGACCCCGAGATTCGGGTGGTGGTGATTGATGCCAACGGCAAGCATTTCTCCACGGGTATTTCCCTGGACGAATTTAAAGAGAAGACCCCCAAGGAGTACCGGGAGTTCGTCCACCTGATGGACGAGCACAACCACACCATCGCCACGATGAAGAAGCCGGTGATCGCCTCGGTGAAAGGCTATGCCCTGGCCAACGGGGCGGGCCTGTCCTTTGCCTGCGACCTGACGGTGGCCGCGGAGGACGCCAAATTCGGGACCACGGCCATCAATGTCGGCCTCATCTGCCTGGGACCGGCCGCGCCCCTGGCCCGGAACGTCGGGCTCAAGAAGGCCCTGGAAATGGTGCTCACGGGGGATATCATTTCCGCGGCCGAGGCCCAGCGGCTGGGACTGGTGAACCGAGTGGTGCCCCCGGAGAAACTGGAGGAAGCCACCCTGGAGTTGGCCACCAAACTGGCCGCCAAGAGCCCCATGGCGCTGCAGGCCGGCAAAGCCGGCATCTATGGGATGCAAAATGTGCCCTACGGCCAGGCCCTGAACGCGCTCAGCGATCGCTTTGCCGCCCTCTGCACCACGAAGGATGCGGAGGAAGGGGTGAAGGCGTTTCTGGAGAAACGCACCCCGGAGTGGCAGGAACGTTAAGCGGCCCAGAGCCGGCTGCAGAATTCAAGGAAACCGGTAAGGTGACACGATGAGCGTCGAAGAAGTGATGGCAACGCATGGGTTCAATCTCTCGGCCAGTTGCGCCGGGAAGGCCTCATTTACCAAATGGATAAAATATAACGGCAAGCGCGCCTATATCACCGTCAATGACGGCAGCGGGGAGAGTTTTCCCACCACCCTGGAGGAGCCGGTGCGGGTGACCACCCATGACCTCAGGTCTGGGAACGAACTTGAGGACCCCGCGGATTTCAACTCTCTCAACGCCTATTTGGCATCCCTCCAGGGGTGAGGCGCAGCCCCCTAGCATTACGTTTCAGGAAAACCTTCAAAAAGAAGCACCTCAGGTTTCCTCCTCTTTGATGGGGGAGGGTTAGGGTGGGGGTGACAAAAACATGAATGGATACGGAGCCTTATTCCCCCTCCCCCTAACCCCCTCCCGCCAGGGGAGGGGGACCTTAAAGAACATAACATATTGAGGTTACTTATTAAACACGATATTTAAAGCTATTTCAAAACCTGGTGAATGTGTCCCCCTGAGCAGCAGCGAATGGTATAACTTATTGAAAAGATGAGATTCTTCGCTTCGCTCAGAATGACAAATTGGCGCGCAAGGAGGTTTTGAAATAGGGTCTAGAGAATAACGCCATAGAATTTTATGAGCGCCGCGCCGCGGCCGGTCCTGGCCTGAACTCGACCCGGCGCGGCGCTTTGCTTGGACGGCGGCACGCGGCGAGGGTGGGAATCCCGGGGAAACTGCGCACATATCCTTGCCAGAGAGCCTGCCAAGTGGTAATTTTATAATCAGAAAACCGGGGCCGCTGCGGCCCTCAGGTTGAGGGAGCCCAAGGGGAACTCCGAGGCCGTTCGGATCTTTTGGTTTTTTTCCGCCGCCAGTCTGATACAATCCCGAAAACCCGGCTAGGATAATCCGCAGGCGGGAGCCTGCGCTAATTTCATAAATTCTCAATAATCTGATAGGACTAAGCATGGCATCTGCAGATTCACGTGGAACCGAGAAATCCGAAGCGCCCCCCTTAAAGCGCATCCTGAGCGGCATGCGCCCCACCGGCAAAATGCACCTGGGGAACTATTACGGGGCCCTGTACAACTGGATGCGCCTCCAGGAAGATTATGAGTGTTTTTACTTCGTGGCCGACTGGCACGCCCTGACCACGGAGTACGAGGCTCCCGGGGCCATCAGCGCCTATATCCCGGAAATGGTGACGGATTGGCTGAGCGTGGGCCTGGACCCGGTCAAATCCACCATCTTCGTGCAATCGGCCATCCGGGAGCACGCCGAACTCTACCTGATCTTCGGCATGTTCACCCCGGTGCCGTGGCTGGAGCGCAATCCCACCTACAAGGACCAGATGGAGCAGTTGGCCCACAAGGACCTGGCCACCCACGGGTTTTTGGGCTATCCGGTGCTCCAGGCCGCGGACATCCTGATGTACAAGGCGGAAGGGGTGCCGGTGGGGGTGGACCAGGTGCCCCACGTGGAGATGACCCGGGAGATTGCCCGGCGCTTCAACCACCTGTACCGGCCGATCTTCCCGGAACCTGAGGCCCTGCTCGCCGAGATTCCCAAACTCACGGGCACCGACGGCCGCAAGATGAGCAAGAGTTACGGCAATTGCATCTACCTGAGCGACCCGCCG
>CAYNMI010000292.1:0-3370 GCA_964398095.1 uncultured Desulfobacca sp. | reverse complement strand
TCCAAGACGCCAGGGAACAAGGGTTTTACCCTTACTTCCGGCCCATAGACCGATCTTGGGGCACAGAAGTGGAGGTGTCGGGCCGGCGTCTGATTATGATTGGGTCCAACGACTACCTGGGATTTACCCATGATCCCAGAGTCATGGAGGCAACCGGCAAGGCCGCGCTTCGGTGGGGCAGTGGCCCCGGGGGATCCCGATTTCTGTGCGGCAACTTGACCTTGCATGAAAAGCTTGAGGACCGCCTCGCCGCCTTTGTCGGCAAGAAAAAGGCGGTGGTCCATGCTACCGGTTTCACCACGAACCTGGGGGCTCTTGCCTGTATGCTCACCCCCCAGGATATCATCGTATGTGACCGGGAAAACCATGCCAGCATCTTTGAGGGGTGCCAGGCCTCACGAGCCCGACTCATCCCCTTTAGCCACAACGATGCGGCCGCGGCGTCCCGCAAGCTGGCGGCGGCCCGCCAAAAAAACGCCAACGGCTGCCTCCTTCTGGTAACCGAAGGCGTTTTTAGCATGTCAGGGGACTTGGCGCCGCTGGATGAACTGGTGGCCTTGAAAAAGAGCCATCCGGACTTGCTCATCTATCTGGATGACGCGCATGGTTTGGGCGTCATGGGTCGCGGCGGTCGGGGCACGGCCGATCATTTCGGACTCACGCCTGGGGTCGATTTTATCATGGGCACCTTCAGCAAGGCCCTGGCCTCCATCGGCGGCTTTATCGCCGCTGACGACGAAGCGGTCCTGGAGTATCTCCGGCACCATTCCAAACCGCTGATTTTTTCCGCCGCGCTCCCTGCCAGCAATACCGCCACCGTTCTGGCCTGTCTGGACATCCTGGATGAGGACCCGGACCGGGTGACCCGGCTTTGGGACATCACCCGCCATGTCCATGGCGGCTACCGGGAGATCGGGCTCATTACCAAAAATTCCAAATCGCCCATCATTCCCATTTATATCGGGGCTGAAGAGAAAGCGGCCCTCTTTGCCCGGGACATGTTTGATCATGGCGTTTTTGCTTTGCCCGCCATTTATCCCGCCGTCCCCCGGGGACAGGCGGTAATCCGCACCGCTTATATGAGCACTCATAAGGAAAGCCAGATCAGCTATGTCCTAGAAGTCCTGGAAAAATTAGCCAAGAAACATCGTATCCGAGCTTGTGACTTCGCCCAGCCCGACGGTTTCCTGGAGGAGAGTGGGTTTTCCACCACTTACCCCGGAGCCAATGGCACTGCCGTCAGCATGGCGGGCGAGTAATCTGTCCTAACTTGAGGGAGCACGCCTGATGAGGCTGAACGACCTTATGCGCGTCAGTATGCGTCAGGTCATGCGCCATCGCCGCCGCTATATCGGGGTGGTGATGGCTATTGCCTTGGGCGTGGCCGGGTTTCTGAACATTGTCACCATGAGCCGGGAGGTCAAGAAAAACTTTAACGAGAACCTTGATCTGATCGGCGGGGTGACCGTCATCAGGACCTATTTCGATAATAACCGGTCTTACCGGCCGCAATGGTTCCGGGATCAGACCCTCGCCGCCCTCAGGCACTACCCCGGAGTCAAAGAATTATCCCTGGCGGCCGTCAGGTGGAGCCAAACCAACTACCGGGGCCAGCATTTCGGCTTCAACACCATGGCAGTGGATTCAGGCTTCTGGAATGTCCGCAATTTCTGGCCCCTGACCGGAAGGCTGTTCGGGGCTGAGGTCGTAGCCGATCACCAACGGGATTGCGTCTTAGGGGCGGAACTGTCCAAGAAGATTTTCGGCAACATCCATGTCATCGGTAAAATCCTGGAAATTAACCATGATCTTTATCGGGTGACCGGGATCTTGGGAGGAGTCACCGATAGCGGGTTGGCAAACTCCGTGTTCCTGCCCCTCACCACCGCCGAGGATCGGTTCCCGGGCCGACTCCTGGCCGACCGCCTCTATCTGCGCTGCAACACCTGGGATGACGTCGGCGCCGTGGCGGCGGCCATTCCGAAGATCGTCAAATTGAACCAATCCCCCGAAGAACTTCACGTCGAAGTCTCCTGGGAAGCCTTAAAGCGGGTACAGATGCTGGCCTGGTGGATCGAGTTTCTGATTTATCTGGCGACCAGCGCCACCTTCCTCCTGGGGGGGGTCGGCATTTGGAACGTGATGATGGCCGCGGTTACTTCCCGAACCCGGGAAATTGGCTTAAAGAAGGCCATGGGCGCGGAAGATCGCGATATATTGGCCCAATTTCTCGCCGAGGCTCTTTGCCTGAGCACGTGCGCCGCCCTCCTGGGGGCCGGGATAGGCCGCATCCTGATGGAAATTTTGAGTTATGTCATTCAAAGTCGCCCGCCGGAAAATCTCTTTTTCTTGGCGCTGACTCTGGCCTTCCTGTTCGCGGTGCTGATCGGGGTCGGGGCCGGCCTCTTCCCCTCCATCCGGGCCAGTCGCATGGAAGTGGTAACCGCCATTCGCTATGAATGAGTTGGCGCCATCAAGCCAGGTTGACCACGCCCTGATTCGGGTGACGGACCTGTGCAAGACCTATGACAATGGCGTCGATCTGATTCACGTGCTGCGCCACGTCAACCTGAGGATCTTCCCCGGAGAGATCGTGGCGATCATGGGTCCTTCCGGGTCCGGGAAGTCCACCTTACTCTTTATCCTGGGAATCTTTCTCTTCCCCTCCAGCGGCACCTACTTTTTGGGGGAGCAAAATGTGTTCAGCCTGGATCGCAATGCTCAGGCGGAATTCCGCCGCAACCGCGTCGGGTTTGTCTTTCAGAGCTGCGATCTCTTTGAAAATTCCACCGTATATGAAAATCTGGAATTCCCTCTCATCTATGCTGGAATTGAGCGACGGGACCGACCCGGTCGTATCGCCGCCGCCTTGGAACGCGTCAACCTGGGGCATCGGATCCACCACTCTTCCAATCGCCTTTCCGGGGGTGAGCGCCAAAGGGTGGCAGTGGCCCGGGCCCTGGTCAACCAACCCCAGGTCATCCTGGCGGACGAACCTACCGGGCAGCTCGACCGGAGTCATGGCCAGTTGATCATGGACCACTTCGCGGAAATCGTCAAGGATGGCAAAACTGCCGTCGTGGTCGTCACCCATGACCCCGAGATTGCCGCCTCATGCACCCGGGTCTGCTCCATACGGGACGGCGTCCTCTATGAACAATGACCTCAAAGTATGAATAATGACCATAAAATCTTTAAATCCTCGACCTGTCGTGACCATGATCAGAAGAGAGATGGCGTTCCTGGCCGCGCTTCATATCAAGCCGCAGACGGCGAAGTTCTTTCACCCTCGCCTGTCTCTGGTCCCATCAATCTCCAACCTTAAGCTCACTGTCATCATTGCCTGGGTTTTTATGGCTTTTGGGCTTAC
>CAYNMI010000291.1:0-3378 GCA_964398095.1 uncultured Desulfobacca sp. | reverse complement strand
GGGCCTGGATGTCCACGTCGGTGGCCTGACCCTGAAAACCGCCCAGGGGCTGGTGAATCAGGATGCGGGCATGGGGCAGGGCAAAGCGCTTGCCCTTGGCGCCCGCGGCCAAAAGCAGCGCCGCCATGGATGCCCCCTGGCCCATGCACAGGGTGGCTACCGGGCTCTTGATATACTGCATGGTGTCGTATATGGCCATCCCCGAGGTCACCAAACCGCCGGGGGAGTTTATGTAAAAGTTGATTTCCTTGTCCGGGTCCTCCGCCTCCAGGAACAGCAGTTGGGCGATCACCAGGTTGGCGACGTCGTCGTTAATGGCCGTTCCTAAAAAGATGATCCGGTCCTTAAGAAGCCGGGAATAAATGTCATAGGCCCGCTCGCCCCGGCTGCTCTGCTCCACCACGATGGGAATGAGTTGCATCCTACTCCTTTTCCACGGCCGGGTCCGCCGCCTCGGCGGGGGCTGCGGCCGGATTAATTTCAGCTTTCTCCAGCAACAGCTTCATGGTCTTGTCATCCAGCAGGCCCCGCCTGAGAGTCCCCTTGAGATTGTGCTCCTCATAAAATTTCTTGATCTCGGCCACGTCCCGGCGGCTGTTTACCGCGATGCGGGCCAGGGCCGCGTCCAGCTCGGCGTCGTCCACCGCCAGATTTTCCTGCTCCGCGATGCGGCCCAGGATCAGCCGCACCCGCACCCGGCGCTCGGCCATGGGTTTCAGGACTTCCGCCATCTTGGCAGTGTCCATATTTGCAACGTTCATGCCATGCTGGCCGAAGCGCTCTATCTGGTCCCGGAGCATGTCCTCCTGCTCCTGGAGGACCAGGGAGGGCGGCAACTCGAACTCATGTTTGGCCAGCAACTGATCCGCCACCTGGTTTTCCAGATAGGCCTGGCGCTCCCGTTCCTTTACCTTAATAATATCCTCTCGCACCGCCGTGCGCAAGTCGGCCATGGTTTGAAAGTTGCCCCCCAGGTTCCGGGCGAAGCTATCGTCCAGTTCGGGCACCACTTTCTCTTTCACTTCATGAACCTTTACCTGAAAGTCAACCACTTTGCCGGCCAGGAGCGGGTTGGCGAAATCATCGGGCAGGGCCACCGCGAAACGCGTTTCGGCCCCTTCCTTGAGACCCACCAGGTTGGCCTCGAATTCGTCATTGAACTGGCCGCGCCCCACCTCCATATAGGTGCCTTCCGCCTTGCCGCCTTCCACCGCCTGCCCGGCGTAGTAAGCCTGGTAGTCCAGGACCACGAAGTCCCCTTCCCGGGCGCCCCGCTCTTCCGCCGGGGGTTTCAAGAGGGCGTTGCCCTGCCGGATTTCCTCCAGGCGGGCCTCCACTTCGGCGTCGGTCACCTCCACTTCCGGGGCCTCCAGCTTGAGGTCCAGATAGTCCGCCGCGGTAAACTCCGGTTCCACCTCCAGTTCCACGCTGTAGCGAAAATCCTGGCCCGCCAGGGCCGGGGGCAGGGCCTCCGGCCAACTCAGGTGGACGGGTTCCAGTCCCTTGTCCTTGAGGGCCTCACCCAATGACCGGCGCACCAGGGCGTCGGAGACATCCTGCTCGATCTGCTTGTGGTAATACATCTCCAGGACGGACCGCGGCACCTTGCCCGGCCGGAAACCTTTGACCTTGGCCCGCTTCCCCAATTCCCGGTAAGCCCGGTCCACTTCCTGGGTCACCTCGGTGGAGGGCACTTCGATTTTTAACTTCCGCTTGACTCCGCTGAGATTCTCAATCTCCACCTGCAACGCGCTTTCTGTCATGTCCTTAGCTCACAATCTTCCGGTATTTTATTTTTTCAGGATTTAAGAGGGTACCCCCCCGGCCTGCCTCTCCCCCGCCGAGGTGTGCGAGAGGGGGGACTCGAACCCCCACGGTTATCCCGCTGGAACCTAAATCCAGTGCGTCTGCCTGATTCCGCCACTCTCGCAACGCTGGCGATTCATCGAATAAACTTATTAACTTTCCACCCTTAAGTCAACCGTCTCCGCCCCGGAATCCTCCCGCCGCGTTGTTTCTTGGGGAATTTCGTGTTATTTACTAGCCCAGCAAGTCGTTTTAGCGATACAACCGTTCCCAATCTGCTGCAAGAGGCGATTATTTTTTTTAAAATCCGGCAGGAACGCTTGCCGTCTTTTTATATCACGGGATGCGGCGTTACGCTCAAGGTCCCGGTTATGATAATTTGAGATCTTGGTGAAATGCCATTTTGTCATCCTGAGCCCAGTGAAGGATCTTGTATTTACCAGTGCTTATGAGATTCTTCGGTCGCGGTGCTCCCTCAGAATGACAGGTGAGGGGATTTTCGCAGAGTTCTCATTTTGAACTTTCCTTCAAGTTCCCGGTCCAAACCCGGGAACCGAAAAATAAAGCGGTAATGCAAGGTGCGTCTTACGCACCACCCAGATGGTCGGGCCCCGCCCCCGACGAAATATTCCGATTGCTGGAGACCGAGGGAGGACGGACCGATAATGGAGGTCCAGTTGTAGGGTGCGTTCTACGCACCATTTTTTAGACATATTTCCGGCGCCAGGTTAATGGTGCGTAGAACGCACGAAACCTTTTTGTGCCTTTGCGTGAAAAACTCTGAATAAGGAAATTAAACCATGGAAATCCAGGACAAGGACAAACTGAAAGAACTGCGGGACCGGCTGGCCGTCACCCCCACCCTGGTGTGGGACCGGGTGGATAAAGACGAACGCGCCGCCATCTTCGCTTACGGCGACCACTACAAGACTTTTTTGGACCGGGCCAAGACGGAGCGGCAGGGGGTGGCCGAAATCGAGCGCCAGGCCAGGGCCCTGGGTTTCGTGGACCTGGCCCGGCAAGAGCCCGGCCCCCGGGGCTTCTATAATTATAAGAACAAGACCATCGTGCTGACGGTCCAGGGCCGCCGCCCCCTGAGCTCGGGCCTCCGGCTGGTGGCCTCCCATATCGATTCGCCCCGCCTGGACCTGAAACAGTACCCCCTCTATGAAGATACGGACCTGGCCTTTTTAAAGACCCACTATTACGGCGGCATCAAGAAGTACCAGTGGCTGGCCCGGCCCCTGGCCATCCACGGGGTGGTCCTCAAGGCCGACGGCACCCGGGTGCCCCTCAGCATCGGCGAAGCCCCGGAGGACCCGGTCTTTACCGTGCTGGACCTCCTGCCCCACCTGGCCAAGAAGGTCCAGATGGAAAAAAAGTTATCCGAGGCCTTCGAAGGGGAAAAACTCAACCTCCTGGTGGGGTCCCTGCCCCTGGGAGACCCCGAGACCAAGGAGCGGGTCAAGCTCCACCTGCTGAAATACCTGGAAGACCACTATAACATCCAGGAGGCCGACCTGATCAGCGCCGAACTGGAGGTGGTGCCCGCCGGCCCCGCCCGGGACCTGG
>CAYNMI010000290.1:0-3385 GCA_964398095.1 uncultured Desulfobacca sp. | reverse complement strand
CCGAGACCAAGGGAAAACGCCAGCCCGGCTTGCATCCGGCCTGATGAGACCTTAACATGAAACACAATATGACGCCAAGAAAGCTTAGGTCTCAGAGCAACTAAGGAGAGAGCATGGATTATCCAGCCGCCGCCGCGCAACTCAAGGAAACCCTGCGCCTCCGGACTGAGCCTTTCGGAGCCGCGTTCTTTAAAGACCCCAGCAGTCTGCCGCCCAAGACCCGCCGGCCCTCCCAGGTCTTCGGCAAGAAAGTGACCATCTGCCAGGGGGTCACCCTGGCCCGGGTGTACGGCTGGCCCGTGGGCCTGACCCGGGAGGACCTCATCTGCATCCCCGGCATGCTGGTCTTCGGGTTTACGCCGGCCACCGACCCCATCATGGAACTGGGGCAGCTCTTTTGCGAGGTGGGGTTTCATCAGGACCTGGGTCCGGCCCTCAAAGAGGTGGAATCCCTGCCCCACTTTGAGCCCCAGGAAGTGGGGGCCATTTATCTCTGCCCCCTGGCCCGCCTGGCCCTGGACCCGGAAGTGGTGGTGGTCTACGGCAACCCGGCCCAGCTCATGCGCCTCATCCAGGCGGCCACCTTCAGCCTGGGGGAGCGGGTCACCGGCGAATTCGGCGGCAAGGTGGAATGCAGCGAGTATCTCATTGCCCCCTACCGGACCTCCGGTTTCCGGGTGGTCATTCCGGGCCTGGGCGACCGCATCTTTTCCATGACCCAGGACGACGAAATGGTGGTGGCCTTTCCCCGCAAGTTCCTGGAAGGGCTCCTGGTGGGGCTGAAAGAGGCGGCCAAGAAGATCGGGGCCCGGTACCCCGTCACCTTTTACCAGAACTTCTCCCCCAGCTTTCCGCCGGCCTATGAAGAGCGGGCCAAGCAGTGGGGGATTATTTAAGGACGGTTTTCCGTTTTCAGTTTTCCGTTTTCAGTGGCAGCGTTTGCATGTTAAAGGCATGATAACATTGCCCCAATTCCGTCCTATCGCCCGTCGGGTCCTGCAGGAGCGCTATCTGCGCCGGGACGGCCAGGGCCGGGTGGTGGAGACCCCGGACGAGATGTTTCGCCGGGTGGCCCAGGCCGTGGCCGGGGCGGAAGCGCGCTACGGCGGCCCCCAGGCGCAAGCCCGCCAGGCCGAGGCCTTTTATGAGGCCATGGCCTCCCGGCAATTTCTGCCCAATACCCCCACCCTGACCAACGCCGGGGAGCCCCGGGGCCAGTTGGCGGCCTGCTTCGTCATCCCCATCGGCGACGACATGCGCAGCATCCTGGAGGGCGTGCGGGACATGGCCCTGATTCACCAGACCGGCGGCGGCACCGGCTTCAATTTCAGTCATCTGCGCCCCCGGGGCGACCAGGTGGGGAGCACCGGCCGGGTGGCCTCCGGCCCCTTGGGCTTCATGCGCATCTATGACACCACCACGGCAGTGGTGAAACAGGGCGGCCGGCGCCGGGGCGCCAACATGGGGATACTCAGGGTGGACCACCCGGACATCCTGGAATTCATCAGCGCCAAGGCCGACCCGGACAGGCTCACCAATTTCAACCTGTCCGTGGCGGTCACCGATGACTTTATGAAGCGGGTGGCGGCGGACGACGACTATCCCCTGATCAACCCCCGCACCGGCCTGGAGGCAGGCCGGCGAAAGGCCCGGGAGGTGTTTGAGCGCATCTGCGAGGCGGCCCTGACCACAGGGGACCCCGGCCTGGTGTTTGTGGATGCCATGGAGCGGGCCAACCCCACCCCGGAGATCGGCCCTCTGGAGGCCACCAACCCCTGCGGCGAGCAGCCCCTGCTGCCCTACGAGGCCTGCAACCTGGGCTCCATCAACCTGGCCGCCTTGATGGGGCGCGGGGGCGGCCTGGACTGGGCCGCGCTGGACCGCCTGGCGGCCCTGGGGGTGACCTTCCTGGACGACGTCATCGACCAGAGCCACTACCCCCTGGACCAGATCACCGCCATCACCCACGCCAACCGCAAGATCGGCCTGGGGGTCATGGGGCTGGCGGATCTGTTCATCAAGCTGGGCCTGGCGTATGATTCGCCGGAGGCCCTTGCCCTGGCGGAAACCATTATGGCCCGTATCCAGGACCGGGCCCTGGCCCAATCCCAAGTCCTGGCCGCGCAACGGGGCCCTTTCCCCAATTTTGCCCGCAGCCGCTGGCATCAGGAGGGCCAGCCGCCCCGGCGGAACGCCACGGTGACCACCATCGCCCCCACGGGCACCATCAGCATCATCGCCGGGGTCTCCAGCGGCATCGAGCCCCTCTTTGCGGTGGCTTACCGCCGCCGGGCCCTGGAGGGCGAAGAGTTTGCAGAGGTCCACCCCCTGTTCCTGGCAAAGCTGCGGCAGGCGGGCCTGGCGGCCGAGGAGTGGGTGGACCGGGTGCTGGCCGCCGGGCGGGTGCGCCCTTTGGAGGCCCTGCCGGAGGATCTCAGGCGGCTCTTCCCCACCACCTTCGAAGTAAGCGTGGCGCAGCAGGTGCAGATGCAGGCCGCGTTTCAGCGCCACGTGGACAACGCGGTGTCCAAAACCATCAATCTGGCCCCGGAGGCTACCCGGGAGGACGTGGCCGCGGCCTTCCGGCTGGCATTTGAATTGGGCCTCAAGGGCATCACCGTGTACCGCTACGGCTCCAAAGCCGGGCAGGTGCTCAGCCTGCCGGCCGGCGCCGCGGCCCTCACCCTGGCCCACGAATTTGCCGAAGAATGCCGCGTCTGTTCGGTGTGACTGGGGCCTTGCTTATTTCGGCATATTAGGATTAACTGACAGAGGACCAGGTGCGGCTGCGGCCCACCCTTACATGGCGCAAATTCTTGAGGGACACACCCCAACCTTGAACTTTGAACCTTGAACTTTTTACAACAGGAGGACAACCAGCAATGAAGCGATGCGCATATCTACCCTTAATCCTGCTTTTTCTGCTCCTGGTGCCGCAATGGAGCCAGGCCCAGAACGTCCAGAGCTTGATCGATCAGGGGATGAAAAACAGTCAGGAAGGCCACTACGATCAGGCCCTGCAGGCCTTCGACCAGGCCCTGAAACTGAAGCCCAATGACCCGGCCATCATCACCTATAAAGCCACGGTGTACTACGCCAAGGGCAACAACCCCCAAGCCATCCAATTGTGCGAACAAGCCATGAAGATCAACCCCAACTTCGGCCGGGCCTACTACCAGCGGGGCATGGTCTATCAGAGCCAGGAAAAGTATGGCCAGGCCCTGGCGGACCTGAAGAAGGCCAAGAGCCTGGGTTATGGCATCGACCCGGACTTCATCGCCCTGATGGCAAGAAAGGCGGCGGCGGAAAAGTAAGCCCGGCGGGTCAGCCTGTCACTGACTCCCAGGCCCGCTTCCCAGGTTCCGGCGCCGGCCTCCTGGGTCTG
>CAYNMI010000289.1:0-3395 GCA_964398095.1 uncultured Desulfobacca sp. | reverse complement strand
TGTATCCGGACAAGGCCCCGGCGACCGTGGCCAATTTCCTGGAGTACGTCAAGGCGGGATTTTATAACGGCACCATCTTTCACCGGGTCATCAACGGCTTTATGATCCAGGGGGGCGGTCTGGATGCTAAGATGAACGAGAAGCCGACCCGGGCGCCCATTAAGAACGAAGCCGACAACGGCCTGAAAAATGACGCCTATACCGTCGCCATGGCTCGGACCAGCGACCCCAATTCGGCCACGGCGCAGTTTTTCATCAATGTGGCCAACAACGCCTTTCTCAATCACACCGCCAAGACGGTCCAGGGGTGGGGATACGCGGTGTTCGGCAAGGTGGTCAAGGGCAAAGAGGTGGTGGATAAGATCAAGGCGGTGCCCACCACCAGCCGGGGGGGCATGATGGATGTTCCCGCCACACCGGTCACCATTATCAAGGCCACGGTGGTCAAGGAATAGACTTTTAGGCGTGGACCGCCTCACTCCCGGGGAACGGCGGCGGTTTTGGCCAGAACCGGGAGTGAGGCGGCGGCAATAATCGCAGCCAGCAGCCGGATAAGCCATGCGGAAAAAAGGCCGGTTGATTCTTAAAGTTCTCTCAGTGATGACCATCATGCTGGTCTGGATGGCCGGCTTTGAATTTTCGAAAGAACTGCTCTTTCCCTATGTGAGTCTCTGGCAATCCCACGTTATTACGGTTATTTTCAGCACTCTGATCGCCACCATCGCCGCCTTCCTGATCTTCCGCAAATATCAAGCCTTGCTGGACCAGCTTAGCGTGGAACTGGAGGAGCGCCACCGGGCGCAACAGGCCCTGCAAGCGGCCCATGACGAGTTGGAAAAGCGGGTGCAGGAACGGACCGCCGAACTTCTCAGGGTGAATGCAGAGCTGCGGGGGGAAATCCGGGAGCGCTACCGGGCCGAAGAGGCCCTGGAGGCCAGCGAGAAGAAGTATCGGGAACTGGTGCAAAATGCCAACAGCATCATCCTGCGGATGGACCCCCAGGGGGTGATTACCTTTGTCAACGAGTTTGCCCAGGAGTTTTTCGGTTACCCCGAGGCGGACATCGTGGGACGCAACATCGTTTCCACCATCGTGCCGGCCACGGATACTGCGGGTCATGACCTGGCGGCCATGATCGTTGCTATCGGCCAACACCCGGAGCGCTTCACCAATAATGAGAATGAAAATGTGAAGCGCAACGGCGAGCGGGCCTGGATCGCCTGGACCAACAGGGGCATCGTGGATGATAAGGGGGCCATCAGCGAGATTTTGTGCGTGGGTAACGATATCACGGCCCGGAAGGAGGCGGAGGCCTTGCTGGCCAAGAAAACCACGGAGTTGGAGCGCTCCAACGCCGATCTGGAGCAGTTCGCCTATATTGTGTCCCATGACTTGCAGTCGCCGCTCGTGGTGGTGGCCGGGTTTGCCGACCTTCTGGCCCGGCGTTGCCAGGGGAAGCTGGATGACAAGGCGGAGGAATTCATCACGCATATCCAGGCAGGGGTCAAACGGCTGCAGCATCTGATCAATGATTTGCTGGATTATTCCCGGGTGGCCACCCGGGGGAAAGAATTCGCCCCGGTGGACTGCAATGCGGTGTTGGAGCAGGTGCTCACTGACTTAAGCCTGCTCATGCAAGAAAAAGGGGCGGCGGTCACTTATGACCACCTGCCCACCGTCATGGCCGACGCCTCGCAATTGGGGCGGGTTTTTCAGAATTTGATCGGCAACGCCCTGAAGTTTTGCCGGGAGGAAGCTCCCCAGGTGCAGATCGGGGCGGAACGCGGCGATCAGGAATGGCGGTTTCGGGTCCGGGACAACGGCATCGGCATCCCCGCCAAGGACTTTGACCGCATCTTTATGATGTTCGAACGCCTGCACGACCAGAGTGAATATCCCGGGACGGGCATCGGCCTGGCCATCTGTCAGAAGATTGTGGAGCGCCACGGGGGCCGCATCTGGTTGGAGTCCGAGCCGGGCGTGGGTTCCACCTTCTGGTTCACCATACCCGATAGAAAACTAACTGCAAGCGCGGCCGGTTGATATCGGCCAATTCCCTTCCAGACGGGTTCCAGGGGGGACCCTCGTCAGATTGACGCCATAATTTCGGGATAATTCGGATAATCAGGCTGGTCGCAGGGCCATGTTGGACGCGACTGACCGGGTGCCGGCGGGGGTCAGGTCCGGGGTTTGACCCGGGAGCCATAGCGGTTGGCGTAGACCTGGGTCAATTCCGCGCCGATGAAAAAAACCTGGGCGGAATAGTAGACCCACATGAGGATAATGGCCAGGGAACTGGCAGCGCCGTAAGCCGACCGGATGGTGCTGCGGGCCAGGTACATGCCGAAGAGGAATTTGCCCAGAGTATAGAGGACCGCGGTGATAACCGACCCCACCCAGACATCGGTCCAGGCGATTTCCACATCGGGGAGGACTTTGTAGACTACCGCGAAGAGCAGGGTGATCAGGAGCAGGGACAGGCCGAAATCGCAGCCCTGGATAAAGACGGGAGGCAAGGGCAACAGGTTTTGGAAGAATCCGGTCACCACCGACAGGACGATGCTGAGGGTGAAGGATAAGACCAGCAGGAGCCCGATGATCAGGACCATGACGAATGACAGGATCCGATCTTTCACCAGGTTCCAGATGGGGGTCTTGGAGTTGGGCTGCGCGCCCCACATGAGGTTGAGGGCGTGTTTGAGCATGACAAAGGCGCTGGTGGAGCCGATGGTGATCACCACGACGCCGATGATAGTGGCCGTCAGGCCGGTGCCGGGCCGGTAGGCGTCTTTAATGATCATTTTGACCCCGGCGGCGCCCTGGGCCCCGATTAATTCGTGCACCTGTTTGAGAATTTCCGCCTGCACGGTGGCCTCGCCGAGAATATAGCCAAAGACGGCGATCACGATGATGAGGAGGGGAGCCAGGGAAAAGGTGGTGTAGAAGGCCAGGGCGGCCCCCAGGTTCATGGCGTGGTCGTTGCTCCATTCACGGTACGTCTCGGCCAGGAAATCCCGGGCCGGTCTTAAATCAGGCCACCGGTTGCGGCGGCGGGCGGGGGGCGTCTCGGGGGACATCAGGGCGGCACCTCTTGGGTTATGAGGGGTGAAAAGTCTGTCTCGGCCATGGGGAGGGAGTTGGGGCCGGCGGCGGCTCCGGCCTCAGGCGCCGATGATTTTGACCAGGACCCGTTTGCGGCGGCCGCCGTCGAATTCGCCGTAGAAGATCTGTTCCCACGGCCCGAAATCCAGCCTGCCATCGGTGACGGCCACCACCACCTCCCGGCCCATGATTTGCCGCTTCATATGGGCGTCGGCGTTATCCTCCCCCACGTTGTGGCGATACTGGGAGACCGGGGCGTGGGGGGCCAGCTTTTCCAGCCAGACCTCGTAGTC
>CAYNMI010000288.1:0-3403 GCA_964398095.1 uncultured Desulfobacca sp. | reverse complement strand
GCCCTGCAAGGTCCAGCCGTGGAAGGGGCAGTTGCGGGATTTGCTCGCGAAGGTATTGGCGTCCACGGTCCAGGCCCGGTTGAGGTCCATGAGGGTGACATCCGCCACGGCGCCGGGGGCCAGGGTGCCGCCGGGGACATTCAAAATGCGGGCCGGGTTGGTGCTCATTTTGGCCACCAGTTGCGTCAGGGTCAGAACCCCGTCGTGCACCAGTTTCAGGCTCAAGCCCAGGGAGGTTTCCAGCCCGATGAGGCCGAAGGCCGCGGCCTCAAACTCCAGGTCTTTTTCCAGCGAAGTGTGGGGGGCGTGGTCGCAGGCAATGGCGTCGAGCGTCCCGTCGCGCAGCGCCTCCTTGATGGCGGCCACGTCCGCCGCGGTCCTCAGCGGCGGGTTGACCTTGGCGTTGGTGTCGTAGCCCTTAACCGCCTCATCCGTCAGGGAAAAGTAATGGGGCGCGGTCTCGGCGGTGACGGTCAGGCCCGCGGCCTTGGCGGTGCGGATCAGGGCCACGCTGCCGAAGGCGCTGACGTGGGCGATATGGAGGCGGCCGCCGGTGAGTTGGAGCAGGGCCAGGTCCCGGAAGATCATGGACTCTTCCGCCGCAGCCGGGATGCCCCTTAAGCCCAGTTCCAGGGAGACCCGGCCTTCGTGCATCACGCCGTTGCTCCTGAGGTCCAGGTCTTCTTCGTGGACGATGAGGGGGAGATTGAAGGTAAGGGCATATTCCAGGGCCCGGCGCATGAGCATGGGGTTCATCACCGGGCAGCCGTCGTCGGAGAGGGCCACCACCCCGGCTGCCTTCTGGTCGCCGTACTCACTCAGGGTCTGGCCGGCGGAATGCATGGAGATGGCCCCCACCGGGTAGACCCGGGCCAGCCCCGCAGCCTGGGCCGCCTCCAGGATGAAGCGGGTGACCGAGGCGGTGTCGTTCACCGGCTGGGTATTGGGCATGGCGGCCACCGCGGTGAAGCCGCCGGCCACTGCGGCCCGGGTCCCGGAGAGGATGGTCTCTTTGTACTCTTCTCCCGGCTCTCTGAGGTGCACGTGCATGTCGATGAGGCCGGGGGTCACCACCAGGTTGGCGGCGTCAATCACCCGGCGCCCGTCAGCGGAGATGGTCCCGGGGGGCTCAAGCGCGGCAACCGTTCCAGCTTCGATGAGCAGGTCCCGGGGGGCCGAAATATCCTGGGCGGGGTCAACCACCAGACCGCCCTTTATGAGTAAGCTCACGCCTTTTCTCCTCCGATCAAGAGGTAGAGCATGGCCATGCGCACCGCCACGCCGTTGGTCACTTGCTCCAGGATCACGGAATGGACGCCGTCGGCCACTTCGGGAGAGATCTCCACTCCCCGGTTGAGGGGGCCGGGATGCATGATGATCACGTCTTCCTTGGCCATCTCCAGGTGCCGGGGGGCCAGCCCGAAGAAGCGGCTGTACTCCCTGAGGGTGGAGAGAAACATCTGCCCCATGCGCTCCAGTTGCAATCTCAGCATCATGATGACGTCGGCGCCGGCCACCGCCTCATCCACGGAGTTGGTGACCCGGGCCCCCAGGGATGAAAGGAACGGCGGCAGCATGGTGGCCGGGCCCGCCACGGTGACCTGGGAACCCATCTTGGTAAAGGCCTGAATGTCGGAGCGGGCCACCCGGGAGTGGGCGATGTCGCCGATGATGGCCACCTTCAAGCCGTCCAAACGCCCTTTGGCCTCCTCCACGGTGAGGAGGTCCAACAGCGCCTGGGTGGGGTGCTCATGGAGGCCGTCGCCGGCGTTGATGACCCCGCATTTAAGACGCCGGGCCAGGTAATGGGGGGCGCCGCTGGCGTAGTGGCGAATCACCAGGACATCCGGCTTCATGGCCTCCAGGTTGTGGGCCGTGTCCATCAGGGTTTCGCCCTTGACCGCGCTGGAGGCCGCCACCGTCAGATTGAGGGTGTCGGCGCTGAGGCGCTTGGCCGCAATCTCAAAGGACATGCGGGTTCGGGTGCTGGGCTCGTAAAAAACCGTCACCACGGTCTTGCCCCGGAGGGTGGGGACTTTTTTGATGTCACGCTCCGAAATCTCTTTCAAGGACGCGGCGGTGTCCAGGATGTGGCGAATCTCTTCCGGGGCCAGTTCCGCGATGCCCAACAGGTCCTTCCGCCGGAATTCCATAATGGGACCTTTCTCACGTGAAGGATGGAGGTTATGGGATGGGAGCCCTCAGCCTCCCCCATCCGGATCGAGTGCTTGCCCGGCCCGCGGTCAACCCGGGCCGTCACCGCCAGGACCGGTTAGGATTCTCGAGTCCGTCAAGCCCTTCCGGCCGTGGCAAAAAAAAACCTCCTTGTTCTCAAAGGAGGCCTAACGGAGGATTTTCTGAAAATTTGCATCATAGAGACGGCCTTTCTTGCATCTATAAATTATTACCACAAGCGGGGTTTACATTCAAGAACATTTTCCCGCGTTTTTCCCCGGGGCGAGCGTTGACAGGGGACCGGGCAAGACCTACCTATATGTCTAGAACAAAGAGCAGGGATACTTGTATGGTTATTAAGGAATAACAAGGCCGGGAGAGCAGCCGGGCCTATCAACCATAAGTTCACCAGTATGTTTGAATGAGGAGGAACAATCTCATGACTCATGATCTCATGGAATGGCGGCCGTTTCGGGAAGTTTCCCGGCTGCGGCGGGAGATGGATCGTCTGTGGGATGATTATTTCGGCTCCGGCAGGCGGGCGCTCAAGCCCATGGAAGGCGAATTCGCCCCCGCGGTGGACGTCAAGGAAACCGCCGAGGCGGTCGTGGTGAAAGCGGAAGTTCCCGGCATTGAGGCCAAGGATATCAATATCTCCGTCACCGGCGAGGTCCTTACCATCAAGGGGGAAAAGCAGTCGGAACGGGAAGAAAAAGAAGAGAACTACCACCTGGTGGAGCGGAGCTATGGCTCTTTCTCCCGTTCCCTGGTGCTGCCCGCCGCGGTGGACATGGATAAGATCGAAGCCAAATACGATAAAGGGGTGCTGACCGTCACCTGTCCCAAGAAAGAGGCGGTCAAACCCAAGTCCATCGAAATCAAGGCGTCCTGAGCGCCGCCAGGCTGAAGGCTAAAAAGTTCCCCCATGCTTGCCGCTCCGGCCTCCCGGGACGGAGGCGTGGGGGACTTGTCTTTCTGCGGTTTTGCGTTTATGATGCCTAACTACCCAGGCAGGGCCATATCCCGCCCCTCAACTCCGTGGTCAAAAGGAAGCCGCCATGAGCAACGAACTGGAAGCCATTATCAAAAGCGCCATCACCCAGGAAGAGTTGTCCCATAATTTTTATAAACGCCTGGCCGGCCTGGTCAGTCAGGCGGACACGAGAGACACCCTGGAATACCTGGCCAAAGAAGAGCTGGAGCACAAGGCCTTTCTCCAGAGCTGCTT
>CAYNMI010000287.1:0-3411 GCA_964398095.1 uncultured Desulfobacca sp. | reverse complement strand
CCTGGTGACCGCATGGCTTAAGAAGCACCTGGGGGTGATGGTCCCGGAGTTCCGGGAGCCGAGCCTGTTTGACCACCTTTAAGTAACCATACCTTTTCGGAGGCGAGGCAATGATCACCGACTATCTGAGGGCCGGTTATCCGTCCAATCTCCCGGAAAGTGGGGAAGGAATTGAAATCAGGTGAGAAAAGGTTTAATATTGACCCGGGTCCTTCAGCTCCTTTGGGGGCCTGTCAAGCGGCACCAGGGGCGGTTCCCGGTGGAGTTTTCAACTGTCGGGTTTAGTTCAAATAGTTGAGGTCACAATTTGTCACCTCAAAAATTAGGGACCCGATGACGGGTTTTACCAGTTAAATTGCTACCTGGAAGATCAGGAGATGCCAGCTATGGAAGACCAAGAGGATATTCTGTCTCAACTAGTGACAGCTCTCCAGGAAGGACTGGGAGAGCGCCTGGTGGCCGTGGTCTTGTATGGCTCCCGAGCCCGGGGTCAGGAGCGTCAGGCCAGTGATTGGGATCTCTTTATCATTGCTACGGATTTGCCGATGCAACTCTGGGAGCGTCACATTCTTTTAAAGCGTTTTCTTCCGGCGGCATACCGCGGCGCAGTATCTCTTTTGGCCAAGACCCCCCAGGAATTTGAAGAAAAAATTTCCTCCTTATATCTGGATATTGCCCAAGATGGTCAAATTCTCTTTGACCCCCAAGGATATGCCCACCGGCGGTTGGCACTTTTACAGCGCCTGATGGCGGAGACGGGCCTCTATCGTAAAAAGTCTTCGGGTGGGGAGGTCTGGAGATGGCGGCAAAAGCCCCGGCAACCCTGGGCACTTGAGTGGAGGGAATGATTGATGCCGGCTCCTGAGGAAGTCTCTTACCGCCTACGCCTGGTCCTGGGATTTCTGGAAGAAGCCCGCCAGGACTTCAACTTGGGGCGTTGGCGCTCGTGTGTCGATAATAGCCAGTTAGCCACGGAAAACGCGGCTAAAGCGGTGCTGGCGCTGTTGGGACCAGTGGGGCGCACGCACAATCCATCTTTGCTTTTGCGAGAAGCATTGGCAGAAGGGGAATTCCCTGGGGAAATTTCACCTCAAGTGGAACGCCTGGCAGAGTGTGCTGAGCTCTTGGGGCCGGATATCCATGTGCAAAGCGATTATGGTGACGAGGCCGGCGGACGTACTCCTTGGGAGTTGTTCGACCGGGACACAGCCCGACAAGCTCTTGACTTCGCAGAGGAGGTTGCTGAACTGTCTCAGCAGCTTTTGAGCAGATCATAGGCCAGGTTGCACCGGCCAAAATTATTTTTCAAATTAGTCGGGTGGAGTCCGGTTAGCTGGCCGGCCTTGACAGAAATTCTCGTTTCATTAGCATTACTAAATAGTAAATCATCGCACCAAAGATGCTATGTCGAGACTCACAAAATCAATCTCTTTCTCCATCATCCCTTTTTGCGGGAGGTCGGGAAGGTGGCTAAAGAGGAGAATCGTACCAACAGCAAGTTGATCCGTGAGGCTCTGTGGCGCTACGTTGAGGATCGGTAGTGGGAAAAGTTAACTCGTTATGCTGAAGCCGAGATTAAAACGCAGGAGGACATTCAGCGAGTAGTGGATGAATACCGTGCCGACCAGCCAAGGCATAAAGCGGGTACCGAAACCTTACCAGGGGTCACCGTCGTGACTCTGGAATCTTGCCAACAGGGGATTTTCAATTTCCGAAACCGGTAATCTGTTTCTGGGGAGTGCTTGATGGAAGCTATAATCAAAACAAAGCAAGACATCATGGAAACCCTGCGTCAAAACCGGAATCACATCAAGGCACTTGGTGTAAGCAGGATAGGGTTGTTCGGCTCATTTGTGCGTGGAGAACAAAATGATGACAGCGATATCGATCTTCTGGTGGAATTTGACGTGGGACAGAAAACCTTTGACGCCTTTATGGAGCTGTCCTTTTTTTTAGAGGAGATATTACAGCGTAGGGTTGAACTTATAACGATGGAATCCCTTAGTCCTTATATCGGTCCGCATATCTTAGAAGAGGTGGAATATGCCCCTATCGCCGCTTGAATATTTGCGTCATATCCTCGACGAAACCGAGTACCTGCGCTCTGATAGCAATGGGTTAAGCAAAGATCAGTTCATGCGCAGCGAGACGCTGAAGCGTGCCTTTGTGCGAAGTATCGAGATCATCGGGGAGGCCTCGAAGAAAATACCTTATGCATTGAAGCAAAGGTATCCCGAAGTCAAGTGGCGCTCAATAGCAGGGATGAGGGATCGCCTAATTCATGACTACTTCGGTGTGGACTATGACATTGTTTGGAATGTTATTTAAGATAAGGTTCCAGACCTGCATCAAAAGATTAAGGAGATATTGAACCAAGAGAAGGCTTGGAAAAAATAATGGGCAGGCGATACTTAAATATCACCTGGGACGCAGGGAAGATGGGCAGTAAGTATCGCTATGCAATCGTCATGTACTGGAGCGAGGAGGACCAGGCTTTCATCGCCGAGGTCCCAGAGTTGCCGGGTTGTGCCGCTGATGGCGCATCATATCTCGAAACCCTGGCCAATTTGGAACGGGTTATTGACGAATGGATTGAGACGGCCCGAGAAGTGGGACGTCCCATCCCCGAGCCTAAGGGACGGTTGATGTACGCCTAAGAAAATCTTTTGGGATCACAAACTGTGACCTCAAGTCAAGGACAGGCGACATTCCTTCCTTAAAAGTTTTCACTGATCAAGGTCTTAGCCATGGTTTCCTTCTTCAAACAGCTCCAGGAAGTGGAGATAGAACGATTATTGCAAACGTAAGTTGACCTAATTACTTGGTTAACAAAACATTTAGCCGCCTTATTGCGGCTTTTTGAATTTCTGGAGGTTAAAGATGATTCAAGACTATCTGAAGGCTGGCTATCCGGTCCTGCTGGTGCGGACCCATGAACCGGAGCGCACATCGGCTCCATGGTCAAGAAGATCAACGGACGGACCCTCTATCAATGGGATTTGGTGCGGGGCTACCGGGAATTGGGCAACGGGGCCGCATGGCAAGAGGCGGGCGCTTACGATCTTCCCCAAATCGCGGCCCGGGGGAAAGCAAAGGCGGTCTGGTTCCTGCGGAATTTCCATTTCTCCATCAAGGAGCCCGGGGTCATCCAGGCGATCCAGAACAATCTCCCGGCTTACAAGGCCAGGGGGATCACCCCGGTCCTAGTCGCCCCGGCGGGAGATGCTCAAGATGGACGAGGCCACTTACCGGGTCGCATACCAGAAAATCTTGGACAACCCGGACCCCAAGTAAGTTTTCGAAGACCCGGGGGAGATGCGATCCTCTTGTGCTGCGAGGCCCCCGGGGAGTTCTGTCACCGGCGCCTGGTGACCGCATGGCTGGAGGCGTGCCTGGAGGTAACGGTCCCGG
>CAYNMI010000286.1:0-3419 GCA_964398095.1 uncultured Desulfobacca sp. | reverse complement strand
ACCGGCCCCTGGAGCCGGCCGCGGACCAGTTGGGCGGCCCCTGAGGCATCGCCTAATACCAAGTGGCGCTCAAACAAGTAATTTATCTCTTGTAGGGGACCTAGGTGTCCGCCCTGGCTTGCGGGCAAACCCGCAGGTGCGCCCCTATAGGGCCAAAGCTTTTCTAACTTCTATGAACGCATCTTGTTATAAGACCTCATTATCCGGCCTGATGGTCAATTTTCCCCTGGACGAACTCCGCAAAAGTACCTATGTTGATAAATATTACCCCGGTCAAAAGCCCCGGAGATTGAGGGGCCGTGCCATTGCTGTGCCCATGGATGGGACTGATATTATCCACGAAAACTGCCGAAAAGATGGTGCCTGGATACCCCCTGGCGGCTCCGGGCGCCACTGCCGGCAATGAGCTGATCTAGATCAACTCACAGTCAAACCGATGACCCCGGCGTCCCGTGGGTGGCGGCCCAGGTTTTTCGTAAGGGCCTGCGCCTATAAAAATCACTTTGCAGGCGACTCGGTATCAGGTTGGAGCCTTTACCGCACGGGAGCCGCAATTGACTTGCCGTTAAGGGAGGACGGACCATGCCCGAACCAACCATCATCAGCGGTGATGAGGCCAAACAAGCCAGTCCCCAGGATCTCTTTACCAGGCTGGGCAGCAGTCCCCAGGGCTTGAGCGGCCCCGAGGCCGAAGCGCGCCTCACCCAATATGGCCCCAATGCCCTGGAGGAGCATAAGACCCATCCCCTCCTCAAATTCCTCAGCTACTTTTGGGGCCCCATTCCCTGGATGATCGAAGTGGCGGCCGTGCTCTCCGCCCTGGTGCAGCACTGGGGCGACCTGATCATCATCGCCTTTCTGCTGGTGTTCAACGCCATCATCGGCTTCTGGGAGGAGCACGAAGCCAGCAACGCCCTGGAGGCCCTGAAGGAGCAACTGGCCCTCAAGGCCCGGGTCCTCCGGGACGGGCAATGGACGGAGATCGAGGCCCAGGACCTGGTGCCGGGTGACGTCATCCGGGTGCGGCCGGGGGATATCCTCCCCGCCGACGTCAAACTCGTGGAGGGGGAATACCTGAGCGTGGACCAGGCGGCCCTCACCGGCGAGTCCCTGCCGGTGAACAAAGAGCCCGGCGATATCGCCTATTCCGGCTCCATCGCCAAGCAGGGGGAAATGGTGGCCCTGGTCACCAGCACCGGCGCCAACACCTTCTTCGCCCGCACCGCCAAGCTGGTGGAGACCGCCGGCGCGGTCTCCCATTTCCAGAAGGCGGTGATGCGGGTGGGGGATTTCCTCATCGTCATCGCGGTGGGGCTCAGCATCATCCTCATCGTGGTGGAGCTGCACCGGGGCCTGCCGGTCCTGGACCTGGTGGAGTTCGTCTTAATCCTGGTAGTGGCCTCCATTCCCGTGGCCATGCCCGCGGTGCTCTCCGTGACCATGGCCCTGGGAGCCCTGGTGCTCTCCAAGATGAAGGCCATCGTCTCCCGCCTCCAAGCCATTGAGGAGATGGCGGGCATCGACGTGCTCTGCTCCGACAAGACGGGCACCCTGACCCTGAACCAGCTCACCCTGGGCGACCCGGTGACCTTTGGCCAGGCCGAGGCCCAGGCCGTTATCCTGGCCGGGAGCCTGGCCTCCAAGGAAGAGAACCGGGACGCCATCGATCTGGCGGTGATGGAGGGGCTCAAGGACAAGGACGCCCTCAAGGCCTATGAACTGGTCAAATTCATCCCCTTCGACCCCATCCACAAGCGCACCGAGGCCACCCTCAAGCACGGCGGCCAGACCTTTAAGGTGACCAAGGGCGCCCCCCAGGTCATTGTCCAGCTCTGTGTCATGGATGACGACGCTGAGGCCCAGGCCCTGAAGGCCGTGGATGAACTGGCGGCCAAGGGCTACCGCACCCTGGGGGTGGCCCGGTCCGATAACGGCGACCATTGGCAGTTCCTGGGCCTCCTGCCCCTCTATGACCCGCCCCGGCTGGATGCGGCGGAAACCATCGCCGAGGCCCAGGCCCACGGCATCGACGTGAAGATGATCACCGGCGACAACGTCGCCATCGGCCGGGAGATCGCCGGCCAACTGGGTCTGGGCACCAACATCCAACCCGCCACCGATATCTTCCCCGAGGAAGGTAAATGCGAACTGAGCAGCGTGGCCGCGGATATGATCGAGAAGGCCGACGGCTTCGCCGAGGTCTTCCCGGAACACAAATATAACATCGTTAAGGCCCTCCAAGGCCGGGGGCACCTGGTGGCCATGACCGGCGACGGGGTCAATGACGCCCCGGCCCTGAAGCAGGCGGAGGTGGGCATTGCGGTCTCCGGCGCCACCAACGCCGCCCAGTCGGCCGCGGCCCTGGTGCTCACCGAACCCGGCCTCAGGGTAATCATCCACGCGGTGGAGGAGGCCCGGCGCATCTTTGAGCGCATGATGAGCTACACCGTCTACCGCATCTCCATGACCATCAGCATCATGGTCTTCGTGGTGGCGGCCATGCTGTGCTATAACGTCTTCCCCCTCACCGCCATGATGATCATCATCCTGGCCCTCCTGGACGACATCCCCATCATGACCATCGCCTATGACAACACCTACCTCAGTCCCACCCCGGTGCGCTGGGAGATGAACCGGGTGCTTACCGTGTCCACGGTGCTGGGCTTTTTGGCCACCATCGAGAGTTTCATGTTGTTTTTTATCGGCCGCGATGTGCTTCACCTGGCTTTGCCCCAAGTGCAGACCCTCCTGTTCCTGCGGCTGGCCGCCGGGGGGCATCTGCTCCTGTTCGTGACCCGCACCAAGAAAGAATTCTGGCAGCGGCCGTATCCTTCCTGGCAACTGTTGACGGCCATTGTCACCACCCAGGTCGTGGCCGTGCTCATGTGCGGCTTCGGCTGGCTGGTGCCTGCCCTGCCCTGGGATCTTATCGGCTACACCTGGGTTTACATCATCGTCTGGATGCTCATCCAGGACCTCTGCAAGCTGGGGCTCCATGCCATGGTGGAACACCGCACCACCCATAAGCGGCGTTTCCTGGCGATGGTGAACCGCCGGCTGCATTCCATCCCAACCCCCTAGCAGCCGCCCGGTAAGATAAGCGCCCCGCCTCCCCCCGGAGGCGGGGTTTTTTTGCGAGCGTCATCAATAATTGCGCCTCATCATGGGCTGCGCAACATGAGACCTCTTCGAAAGTCTTATGTAGGACAGCCGCCCCCGGCTGTCCATCCTTCATTGAGCCGCAGGCGAGGGCGCCTACGCTACATTTTGATTGCTTAAGGAAGCAAAGACACTTTCGCAGAGGTCTCAAGTCGCCGTCAAACAAGTAATATTAAGAATTGTAGGGGCGGTTCGCGAACCGCCCCTACAGGGGTTGTGACCATGAACCCAGAATTATCCTTATGACGGCAACTTGGTAT
>CAYNMI010000285.1:0-3425 GCA_964398095.1 uncultured Desulfobacca sp. | reverse complement strand
CTAATTTATCTAAAATAATAAAAAAAATCCCGCCTGAGGTAAAGAAAAAAATGCACTCTAGTGATACGCGCTGCCAGAACTCCCGGCCACTTCTCCGGTGGTCCGCCCTGCGGGGCTGAAATAACCTCACGATCTCCGGGCTTGCCATTACTTTTCGCCGGGTCCCTTCTGGGAAGGGGACTTACGGGTCAGCCATTTCTGCAACTGCCCATTTACAAATAGCAGTTCAATCGTAGACGCGGGGTTGCCCAGGTGTAGTCCATTGTCAGGGTAATGATTATATTTCCAGCGCTCCGGGGCGCCCTCCCCGGCATAGATAACCCGGTCATCGGGCTCGCCCCAAATGGCCTTGACCTCTTGGGGGCTCATCCCCCGGCGCAGTTCTCGGTTGGCCGGCGCGGTCACCTGCGGAACCGGTTGCGGCTTAACGTTCCCCTGCACCATTTGCCTGAGGTTGGAGCAGGCCGCCAGGAAGAGGCATCCCAGCAGCAGCGTCCCAATCTTCTTCACCCCGTCCTCCGGGTCATGGGGGAGGAGGCGATCGGGTGTAAATTATAGTACATAGTACTGCTATTATAGTGGGCTTCTCCGATCCCCGGAAGGAAAAATTCGGACACCGGGGGCGTCCAGGAAACCAAATCGCCGGAGGACTTGCTTTGGATCTCAGAAGCGGCAAATTCCGGGGGGCGGGCATGGTGCAAAAGGGCGGGCTCGGGTGAGGCGGTTGCCCCAGCGCCGTGGGGGCCGCGCTCACCGCCCTGCCGGGCATCGTGGCAGTGGCCTATGACCCCCGGGAAGATCGGTTCACGGTCCGTTTTGATGCCCAGCCGATCAGTTGGCAGATATCTTTACTGCCGTCTATATGGCCGGTAAACAATCGGGCCGGGAACACTTAACCCGGATGGTAAACTGCAGGCTCCTTCCCCGGAAAGCTCCGCTTCGGGAAATGCCGGCATGATTAATTCACCCTGGCCTGGCTGCGCTTCACCCCCATGCCTTGGCGGCCATCTCTCTCTGCCAGCGGCCGGCAAGAGGGTTTCTAACGGCAGCACATAGTAACTATCCTCCAGAGGGGTGGCTTCCCAAGCACCATCCGACAGATAAGAGAATCCGTCAGCTCTTTTAGCCAACCCAAACCGGGAATGAAGCAGTATTCCCAGAAAAATCCCCACAAAGGCCCCCGCCCCGAAAATCAAGATTTCCATGGGTCCACTCCTGGAAGGCTTTTTCGTCCTTGAACAATCTTCGGGTTGATAATATTTCTGGTAACATGCCGGAGAAAAAAATCATATTCCCGAAAACCCTAATTTATCTTGAGGGAATACCGGATTTTGCCATATACGAATGGCTAAAACCCTGGTCGCGGAAAACTGATGGCAGGGGAGAAAAGGATAAGGGATCGGGGAATCTATCCGGAGTATAGCTGGTCCACACCCCAAGGCCAACCTTCCCGAACCCCTATCTGGAAGGTATTAATGCCTACGGAAGGTGGAAAACCCTGGTTCAGGGCTCCACGGGGTCTGCCTGGGAATATCTCGCAGCCTCGTGGGGTAACTCCTGGGACTGACTGCCGGCCAGGGAAAATGCCAACAGGGATGACAGTAAGAATCCCAGGAGAATGCCGATGATTAACCCGGCATAAAAAGCGATCATGCCCATCTTGCCTTCCTCCAGAACCAGGCTGGGGAGCCTCTAGATGGCCGTCAGTGCATGAAATTTTACCGGCCCGGGGCCTTTTTTAGGGATTCTTCTCCGGGGAAAAGCCCAGTGAGCTACGAAGTAAACATCCATTCAAATCGCTCCCGATTATACTACAACCGAATCCTTAAAGCAAGAACAATCGGCAAAATGACCCAAATAAACTTTAAAGTCCTTTTTTCAGATAGATGAGATCGCCTGGTGGGTCAGGGCCAAGATAACTGGAGTAGACTTTTAGTATAATTTCATGGAAATTTATGTTATATGGGGTGGGTCACGGGTCGGCCCGGCGTCCCCCATCGAGGTTATCTATGCCTCCGGTCCCCAGAACGCCATCACCCCGGCCCCGGCATGGAGCACCGATACCAGGCAGAGGGCCGGTACGATGCCCCACAGCGGCAGCACCAGGAGGCTGATTCCCAGGGTCCCCAGGGTGGCGCCTAAAAGGTCCGCGGCGTAGAGCATGCCGCCCTGGCCCCGGGCTTCCGGCCGGCTCTCCTTCCAGAGGGCGGCGCTGAGGGCAAAGACCCCGCCGCCGCCGAACCCCGCGGCCATCAAAACCAGGATGTATCCCGCCCGGGTCCAGAACTCCCAGCCGGAAGCCGGTAGCGGAACGCCCCATTTCAACCACAGGGCCAGGACCACGGCCAGGACCGCCAGCCCCCCCTGCAGCGCCGCCAGGAGGCGTGGCCCGCGCCAGGGCCGGCCGGCGACATAAGACCCCGCGGCGCTTCCCGCCGCCATCCCCGCCATGAAGGCCGCGATGAGTATCCCCAATTGCTGGTAGAGGGACCCCAGTCTAATCTGGTAAAGCACGAGCACCAGGATTTCCAGGGCCATGGTGCCCAGGCCCATCACCACCACCTGATACAAGAACCGGGAGCCGGGGCGGCGGCGGCAGGCGGCTCCGGCCAGCACGGCGGCCAGGACTAGGACCGCCCAGGGAATCACCGGCGGCAAGCTCTGCATGGCCAGGAGCGCTTCCTTGACCCCCAGGCCTTCCTGGACGGTGCTCAGCACCAAATCAAAGAAATAGCACCGGGGATTCAGGTCGGTGTTGATCTCCGGGGGCTGCCGGCGCAGAATCTGGTTGAGGTACTGCCGGCGCCAGAAAGAGAGGTCCTGAAGGAGATAATATGATCGGACATACTGCAACGCCAGCCGGCGGGCCCGCAGCCGGTCCACCAGGACCTGAGGGTCCGAGACCAGGACGTGGCGCCCGGTGGAGGCGAAGAACCGGACCTGGCCCCCCGGGAAGGCCACCACATCCGGGAAGACCTGGCGCAGGGTATGGTCGGCCATGGCCAGGTACTCGGCCCTTAAGGGGGAGAGGCTGGTTTCCGCCCCGGTCAGGGCGAAGCTGAAGACCCCGCCGGGGCGCAGTTTTTCGGCCACGGCGTGAAAAAACTCCCGGGTGTAGAAGCGGTTCAACTGGGCGTTGCGGGGTTCCGGCAGGACCATGAGAATAACGTCATAGCGGTTGGGGGTGGTCACCAGAAACCGGCGGGCATCCTGGTAGATGAGGTGGACCCGGGGGTCATGTTCCAAGGTCGCCGCGGCAGGCAGGAGTTTTTGGGCCAGGCGCACCAGGTAGGGGTCCAGTTCCACGTAATCCAGCCGCGTAATGGTGCGGGTTTTGAGAATTTCCGCGCCCAGGCCGGCCACCCCGCCTCCCAACAGGAGCACCCGCCGGGGCCGGGGGTGTTCCAGCAGGCCCAACTGGACCT
>CAYNMI010000284.1:0-3437 GCA_964398095.1 uncultured Desulfobacca sp. | reverse complement strand
TTCCTTCCCCGCTTCGCTCCCCGCCACTTCCCGGACGCAGATGGCAAAATCCGGGCAGTGCAGTTCGCACCAGCGGCAGCCGGTGCACCGTTCGGGCTTGTCCACCACCGGGTTGCCCGCGGCATCCAGGCTCAGGCACTGCCGGGGGCAGAACGCCGCGCAGATGCCGCAGCCCTTGCACCAGTCCCGAAAAACATTGATCCGGTATTCCGGGTGGGCTTTTTCTCCCGGGGACTCCGCCGGGAGCGGCCCCGCCGGTTCCGGTGTATGCGTGGCAGGTTTCTGGGAATTGCCGTCGTGATTCATGAATCATTCACCGCCGTTATCCTCACGCCGCCAGCATTTGCACGAACACGTGCGCGGCATACAGGAATACCAGGAAAAAGGCCCCGGTGCTCATCCACCGCAGGCTCTTTTTCTCGGGCCGGTACAGCATCTCCGTGGCGGCAATCCCGGTCATGATGATGGCCATCACCCCGGTGCCCACGTGTTTGGCCGCCACCACCTGCAACAAGGGGGCCTTGACATAGAGGAGACCCATGAGGCCCAGGATGCCTAAATTGATCAGGTTGCTGCCGAAGAGATTGCCCACCGCCAGGTCCACCGCGCCCAGACGCAGGGCGCTGAACGTCACCACCAGTTCGGGCAGGGACGTCGCCGCGGCCACGAAAATGGTGCCCACCACCGACTGCTGCCACCCCATGAGGTGGGCCATCTGGTCGGCTACCCGGGGCAGAAACCAGCCGGCTGCCAGCACCACCAGGGCATTTAGGGTGAACTTCCCGGCAGCCGCCCCCAGGCTGATATTTTCGTAAAGCAGGGTCTCTTCCTGCTCCGCCAGAAAGGCCGCCCGCTCCCGCCGCTGGTAGCGAAACAGGGAGCGCATCGCCACCAGATAGCAGAGGATCAGGATCGGACTGCTCAAATCCACATGGCCCAGGTTGAGCCCCGTCAACTCCGGCGGGGCGATCAAGCCCATGACCGCCACCCCCAGCATCACCACCCCGAAACCCGCGGCCAGGACGTGGCCGCGATGGGCGGCGGTGAGCACCGGCCCCGGCCGGTAGAACAGATCCACCACCGCCAGGATCAGCTGGTTGAACAGGCAACGGCCCAGGAGGTCGCCCACGGTGATGTCCGGGGCCTGCACCCAGAAGATCGCGCTCACCCCCGTGGCCAGCTCCGGCAGGGAAGTCACCGCGGCCAGCACCACCAGGCCGATCCAGGTGCGGCCCAGGCCGGTCTTTTCCGCCAGCACGTCCCCGTATCGGCACAGCCGGGAGCCCGCCACCGTAATCGCCCCGGCGATGATGATAAACTCCAGCCAGACTTGCCACCCCGCCAAAAGTCTACCCCTTCTGGCGCTTCAGAAAATTGCGCAGCAGGTTGAGGCCCTCGGTGGTGAGGATCGACTCGGGATGGAACTGAACCCCGAAGACCGCCAACTCCCGGTGGCGCAATCCCATGATCTCCCCCACCGCGGTTTGGGCCGAAACCGCCAGGCACTCCGGCAGCCCCTCCCGCTCCACGATCAGCGAGTGATAGCGGGTCGCCTCAAAGGGCGACGGAATCCCGTGGAACAGGTCCTTGCCGTCGTGGTAGATGAGGGAGGTCTTGCCGTGCATCAGCCGGGGAGCTCGGACCACCCTCCCCCCGAAGGCCGCGCCGATGGCCTGGTGCCCCAGGCAGACCCCCAGGATGGGGAGGCGCCCGGCAAAATGCCGGATGGCCGCGAGCGATATCCCCGCCTCATTGGGGGAACAGGGACCCGGAGAGATCACCAGGCGGCTGGGCCCGCTGGCCTCCAGCCCCGCCAGGTCGATCTGGTCGTTGCGAAAGACCCGCACCTCCTCACCCAACTGCCCGAAATACTGTACGAGTTTGTAGGTGAATGAATCGTAATTATCTATCATCACTAACATAATTGTATCAGTGAGCAGTGAGCGGTGAGCAGTAAGCAGGAAAATCTAACTGCGGTCTGCTAACCTCTCACTGATTATAGATGTGGAAATCGCCTGATTCTTCATTACCAACATATTCACTTAAGCAGTAACCGTAAGCAATGAATATCCTTAAACCTTACCGCTAACCACCAACCGCTATCTGCTCACTGCTCACTCACATCAAGCCTTCGTCCGCCCGGTCCAGGGCCCGCATCAGGGCCATGCCCTTGTTCACGGTTTCTTCGAACTCCGTGGGCGGGTCCGAGTCCGCCACGATGCCGGCCCCCACCTGGAGATAAACCTGGCCCTGGTGGATGGTGAAGCTCCGGATGGTGATGCAAAAATCCAGGTTGCCGCTGAAGCCGAGATACCCCACCGCCCCGGCGTAGGGGCCCCGGCGGGTGGGCTCCAGCTCTTCGATGATCTCCATGGCCCGCACCTTGGGGGCCCCGGTGACGGTCCCCGCCGGAAAGGTGGACTTGAGCAGGTCCAGGCCGTCGTATTCCGGGGCCAGTTCCCCCTCCACCTGGGAGACGATGTGCATCACGTGGGAGTAACGTTCGATGCTGAAGAGTTCCGGCACGTTGACGCTGCCGATTTTGGCCACCCGCCCCACGTCGTTGCGCCCCAAATCCACCAGCATCAGGTGCTCGGCCCGCTCCTTGGGGTCGGCCAACAGTTCGGCCTCCAGGGCCTGATCCTCCGCGGCCGTGGCCCCCCGGGGCCGGGTGCCGGCAATGGGCCGGTAGTTGATCTGGCCTTCCTCCAGGCGCACCAGGATTTCCGGCGAGGCCCCCACCACCTTCATTTCCCCCTGGTCCAGGTAGAACATGTACGGCGACGGATTGATGCAGCGCAGGGCCCGGTAGAGGTCCAGGGGGTCGTGGCGCAGCGGCGTGACAAAACACTGGGACAGCACCACCTGGACCACGTCCCCCGCCACGATGTACTCCTTGCCCTGGCGCACCATCTCTTCGAAGCGCTCCCGGGTGACGTTGGAACTGAGCGGCGGCCGCGCCAACCCCGGCCCGGCCTCCCCCCGGGGCACCGGCTGGCGCAGGCGCCCGATGATCACTTCTATGGCCGCCTCCGCCCGGTCGTATTGATCCTTGAGGGGCAGGTCCGGGTCCAGGTGCACCAGGCTCAGGATCTTGATGGTCTGGCGCAGGTTGTCGAAGATCAACAGGTTGTCCGCCAGCATCAGCCGGGCCTCGGGCATGGCGATGGCGGGAGTGAGAGACGGCAGCCGCTCGATGTAGCGCACCATGTCATAGCCCAGGTAACCCACCAGCCCGCCCCAAAACCGGGGCAGCCCCGGCGTGGCCACCGGCTTAAACCCCGCCAGCAGACCCCGCAGGTGCTCAAAGGGGTCGATTGCCGGGTCCAGGGTCTCCCGGCGTCCCTGGCGCTGGATCACCGTCTGGCCGTCCTGCACCTGGAACATCAGCGACGGGTTGAGGCCCAGGAAACTGAAGCGGCCCCACTTCTCGCCGC
>CAYNMI010000283.1:0-3442 GCA_964398095.1 uncultured Desulfobacca sp. | reverse complement strand
ACGCCCGCATGTCGGGCCGGGGTTTCTAACCACGGCAACCGGCAAGTGAAACGCCGCCGGCCCCCCTTGGGGGGGGCCGGTTTTTTTTGAGATTATATCTGCGGCCTGCAAACCCGGATCAGATCCCCGTGCCGTTACCTAGCGAAATCATTTCTGGCGATTGCTACAACGGCAAGGCCTCAAGGAAAAGATCGCGCCTCCTATCTGACTTTCGATAGTATATATACTATCAATATTAAACCCGCCAAAACCATTGCCGCGATTTCCAACTTCTTGACCTTGGCTTCCAGTTCGGTGATCTTTTCGGGAAGATTTTTGGGCTCAGTCATAGCTATACTCTCCATGGAACAGTTTATTTACCTATCGGTATTGCGTCCTTGTGGCTTAAGGATTGCGTCGCTGCCAGGCGAGGTCAGGTTCCGGTCCCGAACCACATTATAGGATGTTCATTTAGCTAAAATTTTGATAAGATATAGGTAAGCAACGTAAAAACCTAAGGAGTTGAACATGGTAGATCTAAATATGCGGGTGGTGGAGCCCCGGAAGCTGACCTCGGAGAGCCGCTTCAAATTCCGGTGTCACCCTGGGGTGCCGTGCTTCACCGAGTGCTGCGGCAAGACCACCATCATCCTCACCCCCTATGATATCCTGCGCCTCAAAAACCGCCTCAATATGAGGTCGGGAGACTTTCTGGAAAAATATACCCGGACGGAATCCCATGATAAATCGGGTCTGCCCATGGTTATTATGGATATGCCCCGGTTCGAGAACCGCTGCCCCTTCGTGCGCCCCGTCACCGGCTGCACGGTCTACCCCGACCGCCCGGCCACCTGCCGCTACTATCCCATCGGCCAGGGTAGCCTCATCACCGAGGAGGGCCTGGATGAGTTCTTTTTCTACGTCCGGGAACCGCACTGCCGCGGCTACGAAGAGGAGGACGAGTGGACCGTGGCCACCTGGCGCCAGGACCAGGGGGTGGACAAGTACGACGAAATGAACCGGGAATGGAAGCTCATGATGCTGCGCCGGGCCGAAAATGGCGGCCCGGTTACGGATGAGCGGGGCAACAAGCTCTTCGCCATGGTCATGTACGACCTGGACCAGTTCCGGAACTTCGTCTTCAAGAGCCGTTTCCTGACTATCTTCCACGTGGAAGACGAAGTTAAGGAGAAAATCTGGGATGATGACGAGGACCTCTTGAAGTTTGGGTATCAATATATCAAGATGGCTCTGAAGATCGCGGCTGCCGATGCCCTGGAGGTGAAGCAGCCTCTGGGCCCGGGCCCCGGGGCCACGACCATGACGTTCTGAACCCTGCAACCGGGCCGGGAATCATTCTCACGGCCTGTTGCTGAAACTTTTTACGGGAAAGTCACGAGGCGGCGCCATGACCACAACCTCTGAGGTGCAGGCCAGTCCGGCGGAAATTACTGAAATTCTCGATAATTATCGGGTAGTGGCGGTGGTGGGTCTCTCCAATGATCCTGACCGGCCCAGCTATCGGGTAGCCCAATACCTTCAGGAGCATGGCTACCGTATTATTCCGGTCAATCCCGGCTGCCAGGAGATTTTGGGGGAACCGTGTTACCCCAGCCTCCGGGATATCCCCTTCCCGGTGGAGATCGTGGACATCTTCCGCAAAGTCGAGGCCATCCCCGGAATCGTCGCGGACGCCATCACCATCGGGGCCAAGGCAGTCTGGATGCAGCAGGGTCTGGAAGAACCCCATGCGGCCCGCGTCGCCAGGCAAGCCGGCCTCCGAGTGGTTATGGATCGGTGCATGAAGATCGAGCACGGCCAGCGCCATCTTTAGGCCAGGGAAAAGAACCGGGTGGGATACCCGCCTGTTTGCCGCTAAGGAGTTGGACCCCATGGAAATTACCCTGTTCAATAAACATGGCAAGCCGGTAGCCTATATTGCGGATAACGGGGAGACCATCTATCTGTGGGACGGCCGCCCCGTGGCCTTTATATCCGAGGACAAGGTCTATGAGTGGAACGGCAGACAACTGGGATGGTTTGTCAATGGCACCATCTTTGACATTTATGGCTTGAGAACCGGGTTCATCAAGAGTAAATCCCCCATTGCCACGGAGATGGAACCGCTCAAACCCCAGAAACACCTCAAGCCCGTCAAAGGAGAGAAGCAGCCTCAGGCGATCAAACCCATTTTGTGTTACGGCTACTCCAATAAGAAGCTGGAAGACCTCCTGGACTCTGGGAGCAAGCGCTGAGCCTATCTTACCCTAAATTACCCCTGATTGCCTGCCGTGCTGCCCCCGCCGGCCAGCGGCCCGGACGCGGCGGCGCCACCCATTGGCTGCCGCCGGCTAGCCGATCCCGGCCGCATTCACCCAAACCCAACCTTCCCATGAGAGTCAGTCGGCCCCCCTGGGCGCCGCCTCGGTTCCGCCTTCTCAAACCCCCCGGTTCCCTTGCTCCCCGAAAAGGATCACTTCCGTCTTGGGAGAGAATAATGATTGAAAATCCAGTCCTTATCGCTTATGGTGAGGTCGGATGCAGGAGACCCTCAGATCATGGAAAACGTCGAGAAGCGTTATGAAAGGCACGGCCGCGTCAAGCCCTGTGCGATCAACCGGTCTGACATCTTTGCCTTAGGGCAGATAATTCAAGAAACCTTCAGCAAGCCGGAAATCGAGAGATATTTCCGCATATCCACTACCCTCAAACACACCCGGGTTTTTTCCAACTCCACTGAGCATCTCTTGAACCAGCCGGAATTGGGGGACCGCATGGCCGACCTGTCGTTTTGGATCGAGGGCTGGGATCAGAAAACCCGTTTTGATAAGAATATCCTGCTCGATTTCAGCAAATATTCCATCCAACTCAGTGTTGAAGGCACGGACCCGGTGTGGGTCTACGACAAGTATAACAAGTTAACCAATTATTTAAAAAGTAAAACTGCCTGGTATTGGCCCATAATTATCATGGAAAAAATTATTATGTTCTGCATAACTATTATATTACTTGCTAATATTATTATTGCAGTTAAAAAAGGAAATCCTTTTCATTATTTAGATAAAATCGGGTTGTTGATGGTATGGATGTTTTTGGTCTTCTATGATACGAGAAAAATATGGCCATACTCCAATATCAGGCTGAAAGAGGATAAACTCTATTTATCCAGAGAAAATGTCGTCATGTACGTCATGATCCTGATAATTATCATAGCCATATCCGGAGGGACCATCCTGCCGTTCGTACATTAAGACCTCATGGGGCGGTCGGCCGGAGGACCAGCCGGGGGCAGGCCGCCGGGGGCCGGGAGGGCCCGCGGCCGGTGCCTTACGGGGGACGCGCATGCTGGGCCGGGTGAAAAGCGGAGCCCTGTTGGGGGTGGATGCCTACCTGGTGGAGGTGGAGGTGGACCTGGCCCCGGGCCTGCCGGCCTTTACCACCGTGGGCCTGCCCGAGACCGCGG
>CAYNMI010000282.1:0-3453 GCA_964398095.1 uncultured Desulfobacca sp. | reverse complement strand
GGGGCGTCGGCGTAGGTGCCGGTATGCAGCTCCACCCATTCGGCCCCCACCTCCTTGGCGGCGTCGATCTGGGGAACCACCGGGTCCACGAAGAGGCTGACCCTAAGCCCCGCTTCTTTGAGGTCCCGGACGAAATCTTTGAGAAAGGCCCTATTCCCGGCCACTTCCAGGCCCCCCTCGGTGGTGAGTTCCTGGCGTTTTTCCGGCACCAGGGTCACGATATCGGGCTTGACCTCCCGGGCGACGGTGAGCATCTCCGGGGTGGCGGCCATCTCCAGGTTGAGGCGGGTCTTGACCGTCTGGCGCAGCAGTTCCAGGTCCCGGTCCTGAATGTGGCGCCGGTCTTCCCTGAGGTGCACGATGATGCCGTCGGCGCCGGCCAGCTCCGCCAGGGCCGCGGCGGTCACCGGGTCCGGTTCATTGATGAGCCGGGCCTGGCGCAGGGTGGCCACATGATCAACGTTTACTTCCAGTCGCGGCACGCCGTTCCTCCTTAAGCATTGGTTCAAATATAATCTATAATCCTTCGACCGGTTCCTTGGCAAGCGTTTCGCCCAATTTTTTCCGGTATCAGCGCCCTTATGATCCGCCCAGGCAGGCCAGCATCCGGTCCCAGAGCCGGTCTTTGCCTTCCCGGGTGAGGGCCGAAAACCAGATGACGTCGCCGTCTTTGACGTCGAAGGCCGCCAGGGCCCCGGTGAAATGTTGCAGTTGGCGACGCCGCTCCCCCTGCTTCAGCTTATCCGCCTTGGTCAGGACCGGGATCACGGCTCGCCCCCGTTCCTGCAAGAATTCCCAGAGGAACAGCTCCTCGGGGCCCGGCCGCCGGCGCCCGTCCTGGAGGAAGACCACCGCGGCCAGGGACTCCCGCCGGTCCAGGTAATCCAGGACCAGACGCCCCCAACCCGCTTTGAGTTCCTTGGACACCGCGGCATAGCCGAATCCCGGCAGATCTACGAAATGCCAGCGCTGGTTGATGAGAAAAAAATTGAGGGCCCGGGTGCAGCCGGGCTTGGAACTGGTGCGCACCAGCTTCTTCCGCCCCAGCAGGGTGTTGATCAGGGTCGATTTCCCCACGTTGGAGCGCCCCAAAAAGGCCACTTCGGGCCGGTCCGCCGGAGGACATTGATCCGCCCGGTGGACGCTGAGGCGGTATTCGGCAGTGAGAATCTGGGGGATAGTCATGGTTTTCAGCGAGTCATCGACAAGGCCGGTTTTTCTAGCAGTATAGCCCGGCTTCCTAAAAAATTCCATGCATCGGGGCCTTATTAAGCCCTGCGCCCCCCGCCCTCAGGCCATCGCCACCCCGGCCCGTCTGCCATAAAAGTTGACGGGCCTGGCTTTCCCAGGTTAAGTTTAGGGGGAAAATCGGATAGAGGAGGAATTGCGTGGCCTGGGGGTTATGGTTCCATTTCTGGCTGCTGGTGCTCACCCTGTGGGCCGGGATCGTGGTCATTGGCTGGACCTTCGTCGACCGGGCCAGTCCCATGATTCACCGCGCCTGCAAGTGGTGGGGTCGGAACCTCCTCAGGATTGCCCACATCCCCATCCAGGTGGAGGGCCTGGAGCACCTGCAGCCCGGACAGGCCTATGTCTATGCCGCCAACCACCGGTCCAACTTCGATATCTTCGCCCTGATCTCGATCCTGCCGGGCCGGTTTCTCTGGGTTGCTAAAAAATCCCTTTTCCATGTCCCGGTGTTGGGCCTGGCCCTGACCCGTATGGGCTCCATTTCCGTGGACCGGGAAAACCTCCGTTCCGCGGTCCAGAGCCTTGACCAGGCCACCGCCACCGTCAAGAGCGGGGTTTCCATGGTCATCTTTCCCGAAGGCACCCGCACCCCCTCCCGGGAACTCCTGCCCTTTAAAAAAGGGGTGTTCATCATGGCCATGAAGGCGGAGCAGCCCATCGTGCCCGTGAGCATCAGCGGCACCCGCTTCATCCAACCCCGGGAGACCATCAGAATCAAACCGGGGCCCATCAAGGTGGTCATTTCTCCCCCCATCTCGCCCCGCGCCTTCAGCCGCAAAGAAGACCTCATGGCCGCGGTGCGCCAGGCCATCGAGGCCCACTACGAACCCGATTTTCCCTATGGCCCCGGCGCCTGAGCACTCCAGCCGGGTCTACCTGACCTTCCTGGGCGGCTTGGGCGAAATCGGCCTCAACCTCATGACCCTGGAGACCGACGACTACCTGGTGGTGGTGGATGCCGGTCTCATGTTCCCCGAAGACCACATGCTGGGGATTGACATCGTCATCCCGGATTTTTCCTACCTTCGGGAGCGCCGGGACCAGGTAGCGGCCCTGGTCCTCACCCACGGCCACGAAGACCACATCGGCGCAGTCCCCTTTCTCCTCAAGGAAATCCCCATGCCGGTATACGGCACCCCCTTGACCCTGGCCCTGCTCCGGGAGAAGCTGCGGGAACACGGCCTGCTGGAGACCGCCGAACTCCGGGAGATCATCCCCGGAACCCCGCTCACCCTGGGGCCTTTTTCCTTCGATTTTATCCGGGTGTGCCATTCCATCGTGGATGGCGTGGGCTTCGTGGTGGGCACCCCCCAGGGCTTCCTGGTGCATTCCGGCGACTTCAAGATCGACCAGACCCCGGTGACAGGCGCCGCCATGGACCTCAACCGGTTCGCCCACTACGGCGACGCCGGCGTCCTGGCCCTGATGTCCGACTCCACCAACGCCGAGCGGCCTGGCTATACCATGAGCGAGCGCCAGATCGGCATCACCCTGGAGGGCCTCATCCGGGAGGCCCCCGGCCGGGTCATCATCGCGGTCTTCGCCTCCCACATCCACCGCCTCCAGCAGATCGTCAACATCGCCGCCAAGTTCGGCCGCCAGGTGCTGTTCAACGGCAAGTCCATGGTGGTCAACACCCGGCTGGCCAAGGAACTGGGCTACCTGGACATCCCCCCCGGCCTGGAGATCACCGTGGGGGACCTGGAGCGCCTGCCGCCCTCCCGGACCATCATCGTCACCACCGGCAGCCAGGGAGAGCCCCTGAGCGCCCTGGCCCGCATCGCCATGGAGGCCCACAAGCAGATCCACATCCAGCCCGGCGACCTGGTGATCCTCTCCTCCAAGTTCATCCCCGGCAACGAACGGGCCATCACCACGGTGATCAACAACCTCTACCGTCTGGGGGCCGAAGTGGTGTACCAGGAGGTGGCGGACATCCATACCTCGGGGCACGCCTCCCAGGAGGAGTTGAAGCTGCTCCTCAACCTCACCCGGCCCCGCTACTTCATCCCCATTCACGGCGAGATGCGCCACCTCATCAAGCACACCCGCCTGGCCCGGGCCGTGGGGATTCCCGACGACGGCATCCTCCTGGCCACCGACGGCGATCAGCTCCGCTTCGAAGCCGGGGAGGCCGCCTTCGAGCCCCGGGTGGACACCGGCCGGGTCTTCGTGGACGGCAAAGGGGTGGGGGACGTCAGC
>CAYNMI010000281.1:0-3464 GCA_964398095.1 uncultured Desulfobacca sp. | reverse complement strand
TGACCGAACCGATGTCACCCACCAGGGGAGCCGCGATGCCGCGGTTACTGTCCATTTCGGTGGGCGAGATGTCCACCTGGATGAACCGGCTGTCGGCAGCCCAATGCGGCGGCTCCCCGTGGCCGAGCAGCCAGTTGAGGCGAGCCCCGATCAACATGACGACGTCAGCCTGGCCCAGGGCGAGAGACCTTGCGGCCGCGGCCGATTGCGGGTGGTCGTCGGGCAACAGCCCCTTGGCCATGGACATGGGAAGAAACGGGATGCGGGTCGCCTCGATAAAACCCCTGATGTCCGCATCGGCTTGGGCGTAGGCCGCGCCCTTCCCCAGCACGATCAAAGGGCGCTTGGCGCTACGTAGCAGCGCCAAGGCCCGCTCCAGGGCTTCCGGGGCCGGCAACTGCCGGGGCGCCGGGTCGGTAACGCGGATGAGGGACGCCGCGCCCGCGCCCGCCTCGATCTCTTCGGCCAGGACACTGGCAGGCAAGTCGAGATAGACCCCGCCCGGCCGTCCCGACACCGCCGTGCGGATCGCCCGGGCCACCCCGAGTCCGATGTCGGCGGCGCGGTCGACGCGGTAGGCCGCCTTCGCATAGGGTTTCGCGGCGTTGTACTGGTCAAGTTCCTCATAGTCGCCGCGCTGCAGGTCCACGATGCCCCGCTCGCTGGACCCGCTGATCTGGATCATGGGGAAGCAGTTCGTCGTGGCATTGGCGAGAGCCACCAGGCCGTTCAAGAAGCCCGGTGCCGATACCGTGAGACAGAGCCCAGGTTTCTGAGTCAGATAACCCGCAATGGCCGCGGCATTACCGGCAGAGGCCTCGTGACGGAAGCCGATGTACCGCATCCCGGATCTTTGCGCGATCCGGGCCAAATCCGTGATGGGAATGCCGGCCACGCCATAGATCGTCGTAACGCCGTTGAGCTTGAGAGCCTCCACCGTTAAGTGGAAGCCGTTCGTGTAGCTAGCAGCCTTGTTCTCGTTCATTTTAGGGCCTTCGGTGGGGAGTGCGCCGTCGCCGGCGTCTCAGAGTTCCACATCTAGATCGTATCAAGGTTATGGTCCTGCTGAGCGTGAACATACGATAAGGACTGAAATCGCCGTGTCAAGAGAAAACCCGGATCTCCGAGACCCCGCCATTGGCCGGAGGGTAAGGGAAATCAGGCACTTCTGATAATTCTGCTCAAAATCGACTAACTCCTAAGTGCAGAGTCAAGATAACTGGCCCGGTTCAATTTCCAGGCAGAATCCAAGCCAGTCTCCGCAGCGCAGTGCACCGCTCGGATGGGACCATCGTATTGCTTGCCGGCTTAGACCATTACACTTTAATCAGAGCGCCGGGCGGAGATACGTGGGAACCAGTTGGGCGGGGTTGGCGGTGAGGCCGGCTGCCAGGCGGCGCTGCGCCAGTCGGGCCAGGGTCGCGGCCTGGGGCCGGCGCCTTGCCGGCGGGGCCCAGGCAATCTCCGGGGCCAGCCCCGGCGTTAGCGCCTCGTAATGGGCGTCGAGCCCGGGCCCGGTGAGCAGCAGCGGCGGAGTCAGGCGGGGGAGCAGGTCCGCCACCGGCAGCCTGAGCGGCCCTTCCAGTACCTCGGGCTGGTCCGCCGGGCAGCGGAATCGCCCCCAGAAGACTTCACCGCGCTTGGCGTCCATTACCACCCCGATGGGGTGGGGGTGAAAGGGGAACTGGGCCGCCAGCACCTCCATGGTGGGCACCGGCACCAGGGGGACATTCAGGGACCAGGCCAGGGTCTTGGCGGTGGCCAGGCCGATCCGGAGCCCCGTAAAGTTGCCCGGACCCAGGCTCACGGCCACCGCGGCCAGGTCCGCCAGTTCCCGGCCGGTATGGGTCAAGAGGGCCTCCACCCCGGGCAGCAGGCGGGTCAGGTAGGCGCCGTGGCTTTCCAGGCAGGATTCCATCAACACCCGGTCGCCCGCCACCAGGGCCAGGCTGCCCTGCTCGGTGGCGGTATCCAGGGCCAGGATGAGCATCGGCGTCAATACTGGGTCTGCACCAGGCGCAGGATATCCTGATAGAAGACCAGGATCATCAGGGCCAGGATCAACATCAGACCCAGCCCCTGGGCCATCTCCCGGTGCTGTATGGGCACCGGTTTGCCCCGGATGGCCTCCAGGGTGAAGAAAAACAGATGGCCGCCATCCAGAATGGGGATGGGCAGGAGGTTGAGCAGGAAGAGATTGACACTCAGGGCCGCCATAAACTGCACCAGGTGGGACACCCCCATCTCCGCCTGCCGGCCCGCCACCTGGGCGATGAGGATGGGGCCGCCCAGGCTCTTCAACGGCACTTGCCGGGCCACCAGTTTATAGAGACTCTCCAGGGTCAGCCAGGTCAGGCGGCCGGTGTAAACCACGCCTTGGGCCAGGGCCTTCACGGGGCCGACCCGCTCCGACCCCACATGGCCTCCGGAAGTGATCCCGATGATCACCGCCGAGACTTTGGCCCCGAAGATATCGTAGGTCTCCATGCGTTGGGGGGTCAAGCGGATTTGGAAGACCCGGTCGCCCCGCTTGACCGACAGGGTCAAAGGATGTTCGCCGATCCGGCGGATTTTGTCGGAAAGGTCTTCCCAGTGCTGCACCGGCTGTCCCGCCACCGCCAGAATCCGGTCGCCTTTTTCCAGGTGCGCCTGAGCCGCCGGGGAGCCCTCCTTCACCCCGCCGATGGTGGTGGTGAGATAGGGAATGCCGGCAAAGGAAAAAACCAGGAAAAGGGCTATGACCGAGAACAACAGGTTGAAGGTGGGCCCGGCCATCACAATGATAAACCGGTGCCAGAGGGGGTGATGGGAAAACGACACCGGTTCCAACTCGGGAGGCACTTCATCCTTGGGATTTTCCCCGTATAACTTGACATAGCCCCCCAGGGGGACCACGGAAAGGCGGTAATCCGTCTCCCCGATCTGCTTGTGCAGCAATTTCGGCGGGAACCCCAGGGAAAAAGCCTCCACCCGCACTCCGAAGAGTTTGGCGAAGAGGAAATGGCCCAACTCATGGACGAAGACCAGGACCCCGAGGACGATGACGGTCGCCAACGCGGTTATCATAAAAGTCCCTTTACTCCTGTGGGAGAAAAATTAGTCATAACGTCCCTGGCCCCGCTGCGCCCTGCAGCGTTATCTCCCGCCGTTGATCAAACCGTGGGCAAAATCCCGGGCCCAGCGGTTGACGGCCAGAACCTGCTCCAGGCTCTCCAGCGGCTGCGATTGGTGGCTATCCATGGTGGCCGCCACCGTTTTGGGGATGTCCATGAACCCGAGGCGGCCTTGCAGAAACGCCGCCACCGCCATTTCATTGGCGGCATTGAGCACCGCGGGCATGGTCCCCCCGGTTTTCGCCGCGGCATATCCCAGGGCCAGACCCGGAAACCGCTCGGTATCGGGAGTCTCAAAGGTGAGCCGGCCCACCTGGCACAGGTCCAGGGGCGGCGAGTTCAGGGGCAGGC